>JAKBFR010000017.1 GCA_021837545.1 Bacillota bacterium
GCTTAGAAGTGGAGTATGTATAGATACCTACATTGTAAATTGTACTTATACTTGGAGATTAATTATCAATGTTCAATTATCAATGATCAATGGTTAACAATTGAAAATTGAGCATTGAACATTGACAATTAGTACTTTTAAATTACCAATTTAATTAATGAATAAGTGCAATTTTGTATCTGTTTATCTATATCTATATAAGTAAATAAGTTGTATTAAAGAGTGAGATTAAAAAATCTTGCTCTTTTTCAGTGCAATTTTAAAGTATGAATAAATTTATGAATATATAGTTACAATTGAATGAATATTATGTAAAATGTAGATTTTTATACTAAAGTTTGTTAAAATAAAGTGCAAGTATAAGCTGAGTATAATAGTAAGGTGTGATTTATTCGTGAAAAAATCAACTAAAGAATATATAAGTGCTTTGAAGGAATATATAAATGTCTTGAAAAAAAATATACCTTTCATAAAAGAAAGGATAAGGGTTTTACAAGAAAATAAATACTTTATTCCAATCATAACCATTATTATATCGTTAAGTATAATAATGGGGATTAATGCAGTGGTCGAATCTAATGTTGGGACAAATAAAGATGAAGTATCGATTGCTACGAATACTGCAGAGGCAGATTTTTATAATAGAAAATATGAAGAGGCAATTGCTGGTTATACAAAACTTCAAGAAAAAGAGGACTGGCCTATATGGAATGTAAAAATTGCGGAAATTTATTCTGTTGAAGGAAATTTTGTGAAATCAAATGAGATGCTTGAACAAGTTTATGAAACTAGAAATAAAATTATAGATACTAAAAAGGAAGAAAAGGACAAACTTGAAGTTAAAGATAGAGAATTAACCAATTATATATTATTTACAGCTCTTATGAATGGTGATGAGAAGAAAGCTTTAGAATATGGTGAAGTGTTCTTACAAGATTATCCAGATGACAAGAATTTATTTAAAACAATGTTTACTGTTTGTCTTGCAAATGGTAACAAGGTTAAGGCAAAAGAAATAGTTGATAAATATCCAATAAGTGACGAAACTGCAAGTGATTTAGCTGTTTTGGCTAGAATGAATTTGTTAATTGATGACTTTGATAAAGGATTTGCTTTATTAAAAGATGCTTGGTATAAAGATAAAAATGAAGTGAAAACATTTGATGTTATAGCACAAATTGCAGATTATGATCAAGCTGATATTTTAAATAAAATTTCAAAACTTGAAGAAAAAGAACCTGATGAACTTGCATATAAAATGTGGAGAGCCAAAATTTACTCTATGAGTAAAGACTACACAGAAAAAGCTGGTGAATTAGTTGCTAAGTTAGATAGCGAAGATGTTGGAAGTACAAACTTAATGCTTATTAAATCTAATATGTATCAAAATATGGGAGAAATAGAAAAATCAAAAGAAGTTTTAGATGAAATAATAAATAAGGATCCAAACTCATTTATAGGATATCACGCTGCAGCATGGCAAGCTTATAATAATGGAAAGTACGATGAGGCTTTTAAAAATTGTGAGAAAAGTATAGTTATGAACAAAGATTATCCTGATAATTATGGATTTCTGATACCTGAAATAATGGCAAAACAAAATAAGAGTGAAGAAGTAGAACCATATTTTAGAACTGCTTTATATAAAGAACCGTTTAATTATAATATTATTATTAAAATAGCAGAATATTATGGAAATACAGTTAAGGATACAACTAAAGCATTATATTATTATGACTTGGCTTCAAAAATAAAACCAAATGATGCAGAGGTATATTACAATATGGCATTGATAAAAAGTAATAATCAAAGAGAAGATGAAGCCATAGAATTATTAAAGAAGAGTATTTCAATAAGTGATAAAGTTCCTAAATATCATAGGGCACTTGGAACTGTATATTTAAATGCAGAAAAAAGTGAAGAGGCACTTAAAGAAATAAGAAATGCATATTCTATTGATAAAAATGATATTTTAACATTAAATAATGCAGGGTGTTATTATATAGCAATTGATGGTGATGTAGAGAGAAGTATGACTAATTTAAAAGCAGCATATGATGGAATAAATGAAAAAACAAGTGCTGAGGATAAAGATACAATAACTGAGAATTATAATAGAGTTAAAAATCTGTCTGATGCATACAATAAAAGAAATGGTGCAACACTAACAGTACCAGATCTTAGATTATTTTATTAGTAGGGGGAAGTAATATGTATCCAATTAAATTTGAAAACCTATATTATGGAAGAATATGGGGAGGAAAAGACCTGGAAAAATTTAGAGATAATGTTCCGAAAGGTGTCATAGGAGAAAGCTGGGATATTGCTTGTCATAAAAATGGTACAGGTAAAGTTGAAAATGGTGAGTTAAAAGGAAAAACTTTTGATGAAATAATACAACTCTATGGAGAAAAACTTTTAGGAAAAGAAATAAATAAAAAAGAATTTCCACTTTTAATTAAATTAATAACTGCTCAAGACAAACTTTCGGTTCAAGTTCATCCCAATGATGAATATGCTAACAGAGTTGAAAAAGATTCGGGAAAAACAGAAGCTTGGTATGTAGTAGATGCAGAAGAAGGAGCTTCATTAATAGTTGGAACAAAGGATTGCGATAAAGAAACATTTAGTAAAGCAATTAATGAAGGAAACTTAGATAAGTATTTAAATAAAATTAAAGTTAAAAAAGGTGATTTTTTCTATGTACAAAGTGGACTTGTGCATGCTATATGCGAGGGCGTTTTGATCGCTGAAATTCAACAAAACAGTGATACTACATACAGAGTTTATGACTATAATAGAGGAAGAGAAATACATGTTGAAAAGGCATTAGAAGTAATAGATTTTTCTCTTGAAGGAAAGAATTCAAATGGTATATTAATACAAAAAGATGGATATGATAAAACATATCTTTGCTTAGGAGAATATTTTACAATACAAAAATATAAAGTTAATACATCTGCAAAGGAAAAGAGTGATGAAGAAAGATTTTATTTATTCACTTGTGTTGAAGGAAATGGTGTAATAAAATATAGTGATGGAGAAGAAAAGATACATATGGGAGATAGTATTTTTATTCCAGCAACTCTTGGAGATTACGAATTAATAGGAGATTTTACTTTGTTAAAAAGTTATGTACCTAATTTAAAAAATGAAGAAATAGATGTATTAAGTATAATAGAAAAATAGCAATAAAAATTTAAGGAGGAACTAAAAGTTGCTCCTCAATTATTGAAATAAATTAATGTATTATAGATCACAGAAACATGAATATCAATAAGATTGGAATAGTTTTAGATAATATTCCAATCTTATTGAAATGCAATTAGTCCATTTATCTAAATATTAGTGTAAAAGATTATGAAATAATGAAAGTTATCTAAAAAACGGTAAAAAGAAAGAGAGTGATGTTTAAGTGGGATTGGATATTTTATTTATAATTAAAGCTATTATTATAGCAATAGTTGAAGGGTTGACAGAATTTATTCCAGTATCGTCTACAGGACATATGATTCTGGTAGGAAGTATTATTAATTTTAGTGAAGAACCATTTGTAAGTATGTTTGAAGTTGTAATTCAATTAGGTGCAATATTTGCAGTTGTAGTTTTATATTGGGACAAGATAAGAGATAGTGTAATTGATTTTTTCAAATATATATTTACAAAGGGAAAAGAAGGCGAAGTTGGATTTAGATTTGGAATTAATATTATTGTTGGATCAATTCCAGCTCTAATAATAGGATTGATTTTACATGACAAAATAAAATCATTGTTCGTAGTAGGAGCTGTTGTTATTGGATTTATTGTTGGAGGTATTCTCTTAATAGTCATTGAAAATAAGTTTAGAAAAAAGAAGCACTCAATAACAGATATAGATAAAATAACACCAATTGATTCTTTTAAAATAGGGTGTTTTCAATGTCTTGCTATGTGGCCAGGAATGTCAAGAAGTGCATCTACAATAATGGGTGGTTGGATAGCAGGACTTTCAACTACTGTCGCAGCTGAATATTCATTTTTCTTAGCAATTCCAGCAATGGTTGGTTCGTCAGGATTAGATTTAATAAAGTTTGATTATTCGACAATGAATTTTAAATATGCAATTGCTTTGATAATTGGATTTGTTGTAGCATTTATTGTTGCACTAATTGTCATGAGGAAGTTCATAGATTATTTAAAAAAGAGACCTATGCGAGTGTTTGCTGTATATAGAATAGGTGCAGGTATAGTGTTTGCCATACTTATGTTTTTTGGATTTTTAAAAATTTAAATTATAAAAAAGTGTTGTTTTAAAAGCAATGAACAATTCACAATTAGGGATATGAAAGAAAATAGCAGACCAAATATAAAATCTATTGGTCTGTTATTTTTCAAATATGTTTTAAGTAATAATAGATAAGAGAAAATTTGAAAAACAAAATATAAAATGTTAATAAAAATGGTATTTTAGTAAATTCATTATGAACATCATGTATTAACTTGAATTCTTATTTAAAGAATGAATATATTGTAAATTAATACTTTAAATAAATTAAAGTTTGTGATATTATTAAGTAAATAGTCAGAAAATAATGATAATTTACTTTTAGTGATTATTTTAAAACAAGATCATGGTATAGGGGGATTAAGAAATGACTAAAGATATTAAAAAAATAGCTCTATTAACTGGGGGAGGAGATTGCCCTGGATTGAATGCGGTTATAAGAGCTGTGACAAAGTCAGCAATATTAAACTATGGATATGAGGTTATTGGATATAAATTTGGATATAGAGGACTATATAACAATGATTTTATTCAATTAGATCTACCAACTGTATCAGGTCTTGTATCCAAAGGTGGAACAATACTTTATAGTTCGAATAAAGATAATTTATTTGATTATTCAGTAGAGGAAGATGGGAAAACTGTTAAAAAGGATGTATCTGATGTAGCAGTTGAAAATTTGAGAAAAGAAGGTGTAGACGTTTTAATTGTCATTGGAGGCGATGGAACATTAACATCTGCTAGAGATTTTTCAAGAAAGGGAGTAAACGTTATAGGGGTTCCAAAGACCATTGACAATGATTTAGGCTCAACAGATATAACATTTGGGTTTAATACGGCAATAGATATTGCAACCGAAGCTTTAGATAGATTGCATACTACTGCGGAATCGCATCATAGAATTATGATCCTTGAAGTTATGGGAAGAAATGCAGGATTTATAGCGTTAGAATCGGGAATAGCTGGTTCAGCTAGTGTTATTCTATTACCAGAAATTCCATATGACATAAATAAAATTGTTCAAAAAATTGAAGAAAGAAAAAAGAATGGATACTTATTTACTATAATTGTTGTATCAGAAGGTGCGAAGCCTAAAGATGGTGAAGTTGTTGTAGCTAAAATAGTAGCAGATAGTCCAGATCCAATAAGGCTTGGAGGAATTGGAAACAAATTAGCTGAAGATTTGGAAAAATTGGTTAAAGATAGAGAAGTTAGATGCACAGTTTTAGGTCACCTTCAAAGAGGCGGAATTACATGTACATTTGATAGAATATTATCAACAAGATATGGCGTTGCAGCTGTTGATCTTATTAAAGAGGGAAATTTTGGAAGCATGGTATGCTTAAAGGGTAATGAAGTAACTTATGATAGTTTAGAAAATGTTATTGGAAATAATAAAAAAGTAGATCCAAATGGAGAATTAGTAATTATAGCAAAGAAAACAGGGATATCATTTGCTGATTAGTTAATTTAAGATGAGTACTAATTTATGAGTGATATTCTAGTACTCATAAGGCATATGAAAGAAAATAACAAGTCCAATAGGCTAGTTAACTTATTTTTTTTAATATGCCTAAGATACCTAATGACATTAATAGTATTTTAGAAAGCGGTGGGTATTATGAAAGAAATTAAAAGATATTTAGAATCTAGAATAGGAACATATGCATTTTTTTTCGAAGATTTAGAAAGCGGATTTACGTTTGGATATAATGAAAATGTACAGATGACAAGCGCTGGATGCATGAAACTTCCAATATCAGTCTCTGTAATAAAGTATATTGAAGATGGAAAAGGTACATTTTTAGATAAGATAAAAATTGAAGAAGAAGATAAAGTTTATGGAACAGGAATATTACATGAATTTGATAATAGAGAATACACTATATTTGAATTATTAGTTGCAATGCTTATACAAAGTGATAATACAGCAGCAAATAAACTCATAGATATAGTAGGTATTGATAATATAAATGAGGATATAATAGCTCAAGGATTAAAAAATACTAAATTGAATAGAAGGACTTCAGATGAAAGAGCAGCGAGTAGTGGAGTTGAAAATATAACAAGTGCTTTAGATTTAGCCAAGATATGGAGACACTTATATAATTCAAGTTTTTTAAATAAGAAAAATAGCACAATGCTTATGGATATATTACAAAGACAACAAATGAAAAATAAATTAGCTCTTTATATACCAGACGATTTAAAATATGAAATTTCAAGCAAAACAGGTGATAAGACTAGCGTAGAAAATGATACAGCATTAATTCATGTTCAAAAAGGATCATTTACATTTACAGTTCTTTCAATGGGAATTCCTAATAGTGTATATGGAACAGTAACTCTTGCAAAATGTGGTAAGATGATGTGGGATAGCGTAATGAATAATTTTTAGATTAAGAAATCTAATAACTCCTAGAAAACTAGGAGTTATTTTCATGTAATTATATAAATTTAATCTTATAAAGTAAAATTTACATTGAATAATTTATTATTGACACAACTTCAAAGAAATGTTATTCTTACACAAAGAATAACCTTTAATTTGATTCAGAGAAGTCAATAAGGAAGTTATATAATAACAGCTATTAGGATTATTATGCCTTCCTTTAATTTAAAGGGAGCTTTTTTTATATATTATTGTATAAATTTTTTCCTTCAAGGCATGTGAAAGAACATAACGAGTCAAGCATGCTAGCATACTGACTTGTTATTTTTTTTGATATGTTTAAATTAACACAAAGAGGTTAACAAGGAGTGGTGATAAAATGACAAAAAGTATTAGACATCTAATAGAACCTATGGATTTTAAAATAGAAGAATTAGATGAAATATTTAATTTAGCACATCAAATAATGACACATCCAGAAAAGTTTTCTCATATATGTGATGGGAAAATTTTAGCTACTTTATTTTATGAACCAAGTACAAGAACTAGATTGAGCTTTGAAGCAGCAATGATGAGACTTGGTGGTAAAATACTTGGATTTTCAGAACCGAGTTCAACATCAATTTC
The DNA here is from genome assembly GCA_021837545.1 of Bacillota bacterium. Next base: position 7,284 of record JAKBFR010000017.1, read on the forward strand.
AAAAGGAGAAACTTTATCTGACACTATTAAAATGGTATCAATATATTCAGATATTATAACTATGAGACATCCTAAAGAAGGTGCAGCAAAAGTTGCAAGTATTTATTCTAATGTCCCAATAATTAATGCAGGAGATGGGGGACATCAACACCCGACTCAAACTTTAGCAGATTTACTTACAATAACAAGCTTAAAGAATGGTTTGAATAATCATACTATTGGAATTTGCGGAGATTTGAAATTTGGTAGGACGGTACATTCACTTATAAAAGCAATGTCAAGATATAAGAATAATAAGTTTGTATTAATATCACCAAAAGAACTTGCAATACCACAATATATAAGAGAAGAAATTTTAGAAAAGAATAATATTGAATATGCAGAAGTAGAGAAACTAGAAGATGTAATTAAAGATTTGGATATTTTATATATGACAAGAGTTCAAAAAGAAAGATTCTTTAATGAAGAGGAATATTTAAGACTTAAGGATAGTTACATATTAGATAAATGCAAAATGGATATGGCTAAAGATGATATGATAGTAATGCATCCACTACCAAGAGTAAATGAAATCGCATATGAAGTAGATGAAGACAATAGAGCTTCATATTTTAAGCAAGCGGAATATGGAATGTATGTAAGAATGGCATTAATGATTAAACTTTTGGGGGTGATGTAAATGCTTGAAATAACGAGTATTAGAAATGGAATAGTAATAGATCATATTCAAGCAGGAATAGGTGTTAAGATATTTAATTATTTAGAGTTAGATACTAAAAATTATAGTGTTGCTCTTATAATTAATGCAGACAGTAAGAAACTTGGTAAAAAGGATATAATAAAGATAGAAAATTGTGATGAACTTGATTACACTGTTTTAGGATTACTTTCACCAACAATAACTATATGTGAAGTAAAAGATGAAAAAATCATTAACAAAGTTATTCCAACACTACCGAATAAGGTGGAAAACATTATAAAATGCAAAAATCCAAGTTGTATAACAATTCAAGAAGAGTATGTCCCACATTCATTTATTTTAGTTGATAAAGAAAATGGAAGATATAGATGTGAATATTGTGATGAAATAACCAAATTATCAGATTTGTAGTATAGATATCCAACGTATAAATTACACTTATACATTGAGAATTCTTAGGTGATATCTAGCTTTACTAAGATGAATAAGTAGAACTTTGTACCAGTTTATCTATAGAAATAAACAAAATGAGAATTATATTTGTATTTGGAAAATTAATTGTCAATTCTCAATAATAAATGTTTGAACATTGAAAATTGAGCATTGAACATTGATAATTGGAAGTGGGTGTTATATGGAACTGTTAATTAAAAATGCAAGAATAATAGATGTAACTCAAGATTTTGTAGGAGACATATATATTAAGGATGGGGTAATAGAGGAAATAGGCAAGGAAATACATAAAGATAATATAGAGATATTTAACTGTAATGGCAAGGTTTTAATGCCAGCATTTATAGATACTCATTCACATTTTAGAGATCCAGGTCTTACCTGGAAAGAAGATATTGAAACAGGTTCTAGAGCAGCACTTAAAGGCGGATATACAGGGGTTTGTTTAATGGCAAATACCAACCCTATATGTTCGTCAAAAGAAACTTTAGAATATGTAAGAAATAAGTCAAAAGAGCTTAATTTAATAGATATTCACCAATGTTTATCAGTTACAAGGAATTTTGATGGAGTTACTTTAAGTCATTTAGAAGAACTTGCGGATGAAAGGGAAATTAAAGCGATTTCAGATGATGGAGTTGGAATATCTAATTCAAATACAATGCTTGAAGCAATGAAAATTGCAAAGAAAAATAATTGGGTTATAATGTCACATGCAGAAAGTCCCGAATTTTCAAAAGTAGACATGAGAATAGCTGAAAATATGATGACTTCAAGAGATATTGAATTAGCTAAATTAAGTGGAGCCAGATTACATATGTGTCATGTTAGTACAAAAGAATGTATTAAATATATTATTGATGGAAAAATGAATGGTGCAAATATTACATTGGAAATTACACCACATCACATTGGACTTACAAGAGATATAAATGACTATAGAGTTAATCCACCGATTAGAGAAAAAGAAGATGTGGAGGCGATAATAAAGGCCATAAAACTAGGCATGGTTGATACAATAGGAACAGATCATGCACCACATACAGCAGAAGAAAAGAAAAAGGGTTCTCCAGGAATGGTTGGCTTAGAAACAGCATTTTCAATTTGCTATACTAAATTAGTTAAGGAAAATAATATTTCTTTAAATAAATTGAGTCAACTTATGTCTTATAATCCTGCAAAGCTTTTAGATATGAATAAAGGTAAGATTAGTGTAGGAATAGATGGAGATTTTGTTTTAATAGATATAGATAAAAAAATAAAAGTAAATCCAGAAGAATTTGCATCAAAAGGGAGAAATACACCATTTGATGGCATGGAGTTTTATGGAGAAGTGCTTGCAACAATTAAAGGCGGAGAAGTGAAATATCAGTTAACAATTAACAGTTAACAATGTAGGAACAAGTTCTTACAGAACTTGATAATAATAAATATTTAGAGAAATTCAGTAGGAAAAGTAAGAGTCCAAATCTTTGATTTGGGTACTCGAACTTTCTCCTTGGAGCTTTCATCATCAATTGTTAATTGTGAACTGTGAACTGTTAATTGATCAAAGAGGGGGATTTGAAATGACAAGTTACATAATAGATAAATTATATAATAGAGTTAAAAAAAGAGGCGTTGTTTGTGTAGGCTTAGATACAGCATTAGACTATGTACCTAATCACATAAAAGACGGTAGAACTCCAGGAGAAGCAATATTTGAATTTAACAAACAAATTATAGATGCAACATATGATGTATCTGCATGTTTTAAAGTTCAAATTGCATATTATGAAGCATTAGGATTAGAAGGATTAACTGCTTATAAGAAGACTTTAGATTATTTAAGAGGAAAAGATGAAATAATAATAGCAGATATAAAAAGAGGAGATATAGCAGCAACGGCAACAATGTATGCAAAGGCTCACTTTGAAGGCAATTTTGAAGCTGACTTTATAACTTTAAGTCCATATATGGGAATGGATAGTATAGAACCATATTTACCTTATTTAGAAAAAGGTAATAAAGGAGTATTTAGCTTGGTTAGAACATCTAATCCAGGAGCAGAAGATATTGAATATTTAGATACTACTTCTAATAAGAAAGTATATGAAGTTGTAGCAGATAAGATAACTGAAATGGGAAAAGACTTCACAGGGAAATGTGGATATACTGCAATTGGTGGAGTTATTGGATGTACTCATGTTGAAGAAGGAAAGAAAATAAGAGCAAATTATAATAATATGTTTTTCTTAATACCAGGATATGGTGCACAAGGTGGAAAAGCTGAAGATGTAGCATTATATTTAAATAATGGAAATGGTGGTGTTGTTAATTCTTCAAGGGGAATATTACTTGCTTATAAGAAGGAAAATAAACCAGAAGAATTTGCGATGTGTGCTAGAGAAGAAGTTATAAAGATGAGAGATGCAATTAGAAATGCTGTAAAACAAGCTTAATAAATAATAAAATTATGGATGAGAGTAAAAGTTCTAAAATTCCTAAATTCTTAAGAATTTTAGAATTTGCTCTAAGAAACCTAGTTACAGGAATATATAAATTTTAGGAGGCAAGACATGGCTATAACATATAGAGATGCAAAGGTGATTTCAAATGAAGAAATTTCAAAGGATATGTATAAATTAGTTGTAGAGGATAACAGCGAAATAAAATCAGGACAATTTTATATGTTAAAACTTAATGGGGCAACATTCCTTCCAAGACCAATAAGTATATGTGAAAAGTCTGAAAATAAGCTAACATTTTTATATGCAGTAGTAGGGGATGGAACTAAAGAATATACGAAGCTTAAAGAAAATGATGAAATAAGCTTAACAGGGCCTCTTGGAAATGGATTTGATTTAGAAAAAGAATATGGTAAAGTTGCTTTAGTTGCTGGTGGAATTGGAACTGCACCTATGCTAGAGCTTGCAAAGAATTTAAGAAAAAAGAATCCAAATCAAATAATAGATTTATATGTAGGATTTAGAGACGAAGTTTATTTAATTGAAGAATTAAAAGAATATGTAAATGAAGTTTATATTTCAACAAATACAGGAAAACATGGACATAAGGGTTTTGTTACAGATATTTTAAAACCAGAAGATTATGATACAGTTTTATGCTGTGGACCTGAAATTATGATGAAAAAAGTTATAGAAGTCTGTAAAGAAAAGAATGTTAATATATATGTATCAATGGAAAAGCATATGGCATGTGGAGTTGGTGCATGTTTAGTATGTACTTGCAAAACAAAAGATGGTAATAAGAGAACTTGCAAAGATGGTCCAATATTTGATGGATATTATGTGGAACTATAAAAAACTGAAGGAGGAATAATGAAATGATGAAAGTAAACATTAATGGAATAGAATTTAAGAATCCTGTAATTGCTGCATCAGGAACCTTTGGTTTTGGTGGAGAATACAATAATTTTTACGATGTTGGAATCCTTGGAGGAATATCTTCAAAAGGGCTTACGATTAATCCTAAAGAAGGTAATGATGGACTTAGAGTTTATGAAACGCCATCAGGAATGATGAATTCAGTAGGATTAAATAATCCCGGGATTGATGCATTTATAAAAAATGAAATTCCTAAAATGAGAATGCTAGGAATTAATATTATAGCCAATATTGGTGGTGGATGTTTTGAAGATTATGAAGCAGCTGTAACTAAAATTAATGACACCGATGTAGACATGATTGAGCTTAATATTTCTTGTCCTAATGTAAAACATGGTGGAATGGCATTTGGAATTAAAGCAGATGTAGCGTACGATGTTGTAAAAAAAATTAAAGCTATATCTAAAAAACCATTAATGGTTAAATTATCTCCTAATGCAGAAGATATAGTAGAAATGGCTTTTAAATGCCAAGAAGCTGGAGCAGATTCGATATCTCTTATAAATACATTAAAGGGAATGGCTATAGATGTGTATAAGAGAAAGCCAGTATTCAATAACATAACAGCAGGTCTTTCAGGTCCTGCCATAAAACCAATTGCCCTTAGAATGGTATACGAAGTATCTAAAGCTGTAGAAATTCCAGTAATAGGACTTGGAGGAATTGCAAGTGGAAAAGATGCTATTGAATTTATGATGGCAGGAGCTAGTGCAATTCAAATTGGAACTATTAATTTCGTAAATCCTATGGCGGGAAAAGAAATTATTTTAGAAATGGAAGCTTTTCTAAAAGAACAAGGGATAAAAGATATTAATGAAATAGTTGGAATAGTATAGATCAATTATCAGTTATCAATTGTCAATGATCAATGAGTATTGACAATTGAACATTGAACATTGATCATTATAAAAAGTTATTGGAGGAATTAAGAATGAAAGCTTACAAAAAAGAATTTATTGATTTCATGATAGAATGTGGAGTATTAACATTTGGAGATTTTGTCACTAAGAGTGGAAGAAAAACTCCTTTCTTTGTAAACACAGGAAATTATCAAACAGGAAATCAATTAAAGAGACTTGGAGAATTTTATGCAGAAGCTATAAATGAAAATTTTGGAGACGATTATGATGTATTATTTGGACCTGCATATAAAGGGATTCCATTAGGTGTTACAACAGCAATAGCACTTTCAAATTCATTTGATATTGATGTTAAATATTGCTCAAATAGAAAAGAAGTAAAAGATCATGGGGATACAGGAATTCTACTCGGAAGCAAATTAAAAGATGGCGATAAGGTACTAATTGTTGAAGATGTTACAACAGCAGGAACTTCAATTTATGAAACTATGCCTATCTTAAAAAGTCAAGGAAATGTTAATGTTAAGGGACTTATAATATCAGTAGATAGAATGGAAAGAGGTCAAGGAGAGCAATCAGCATTAGTTGAAATTAGAGAGAAATTTGGATTTAAGACTTGTGCTATAGTTACTATGACTGAAGTTATAGAATATCTATATAATAGGGAAATCAACGGAAACATACTTATAACGGATGAAATAAAAGCAAGAATTGATGACTATTACAAACAATACGGAGCGAAATAAAAATACTTGCAGTAATGTACTAAACTTTAATTGCTACACTTTAAGTATTTCATATATAGATACCCAATATTAAATTTAAATTATATCTTAAATTTAATATATACACCAGAAATTAAGGTCATGCTTTTGTGGAGGCGTTACATCAGAGGATTTAGCTGTAGATATTTCTTCAGTAGAAGTTGTTCCATTTTTGCTTGTCCAATGAATATTGGGAGCATGCTTAAATGGGGCAACTTCTATTGATAGAAATTCACAGCTAAATCCTCAGTAACCCGAACAAATGTATGACCTTTATTTCGGCATTTTATATACTTAACCCTAATTTTTACTTTGGGTATCGGTATTTAACAATACCAAAGTAAAGTATAGATTTTCTTATTTATCTTTTAGTTCATCAATATGAACTGTTGTATATTCATCAGATTTAAGAGTTTTAACTATTTGTTGTAATGGTGATTTTGGATCAAAGGTTACATTTAGTTTGTTCCCTATAGTATTAAAATTTATATAATCTATTTCAATAGATGGATGATAGTAAAAACTATTTAGTACGTCAGGGTTGTCGTCATTAAGTCCATTAATTATATCTGAAGTATCTAAATCATGAACACGTCCTAAAGGTGCTGGGACATATAAGTGATAATCATCAGGTGAATATATATTTTTATGTGAATAATCATAAGGTTCATATATAAATTGAAAATAGTCTGCAATAACGTTTCGTTGAAGTTCACTTTCTCTATAATGAGGGCTTTCGTAAAATGAGATAGGAATATTCAAAGCACTCGCAGTATCAATTCCATTTTCAATTATAGCTTTGGTTTCTGGAATAGTATTATTTACATCTTTAGACATTTCTTCGCCAGATCCACTTATCTCATTAGCATGTTGATGAGTATAACCATGAAGTCCAATTTCTCCGCCTTTATTAAGTATATAGTCAAGCACATTTACAAATCCTACATTTGTTATATTATCATTTGTTAATAGGTCATTATCAATATTGTCTGGAGGAGACACAAATCTAGGAATCCAACCAACATGAAATTTCATACCTTGAGAATATAGAAGATCCGCCATACATTTCACTTTTGTTTGATTTTTGTCTACAGTATTTGTATACCCACAAGCAAAGTCTTCAAATCTAATTAAAGCAATTTTGTCAGTATATAATACTGAAGAATCGTCAGGTGCTTTAACATTGCTAGGAAGTAAACTAATATTCTTATTTTTGAAGTCAAATATAGCAATTAAATTAAAAAGTTCTTCTATATCTGAGATTGAAATATAATTAGTACCATTATTATTTATTAAATTACCACGAAGAGAGCCTGTCTCAGAATTTTTAGTATAAGAATGTTCAGTTATTTCTATTTTAGTATCATTGTTAGATAATGAAATAGAACCATCAGAAGTATCAATAGTATAATTAAGCTTTTTAGATATAAAATTAATGGGAATATAATATCTTTGAGCTTTAAGTAACATAGGTACATTAGTAATATTAGTTTCATTTAGGATATTTAAGCTTACATCATTAACTTTTGTTACAGGTCTGTCTGCAAACTTAATTTTTGCAGTATAGTGACTTTTAAAGCTATTTTCAGGAAGCAAGTTAGAGTATACAGTCTTATTTATAATAATTAAATCATTTCTAAAAAAATTATAATAAGAAAGGGTTTGGCAAATTATAAATATAGAGATAATTATTCCTAAAAAAGAAAAAATGTATGTTTTTACATTCCTTTGCATATGTTTTGTCTCTCCTTCTAATTATGTATAAAGTGAAGCTTTTCAGTTGAACTTATAACCTCAAGGGTCACAATGTACCCTCAAGGAGTACCTCGTCCAAAAACGTGCAACCGTTATCCAAAGTTAATCAGATAAGTGAAAGTCAAAATCAAATCTATGATTTTGTTTCTTAAACTTAGTTAACTAATTCATGAGTTAATCTCACTAAAAATGGATTTAGTGTGAATCGAGTACTCCTCTGACTGAAGAGGAGTTTCCTAGAATATAGCGTGTTACGGATGCTAGCCATCAGAAAAATTAATTTCGTAAGAAAATTATACCATCAGTTTGTGTCAATTCATTTTTATAAATGTTAAATTTATGTTATAAATAAGAAAACGATTGACATGATATGTGAAACAATTTGATAAAATAAATTAGACCTTTAATATATTATTTGATTTATATTAAAGTATAAATCATAAATTGAAAAATTCAATTAATATTTTTAAAATTAAATAATAATTTAAAAAATAGCAAAAAGTAACAATAATTAATGCGTGATAAAATGGGAAAACTGAATTTATGTATACAATAAAGTATAAATTGACTGATGAAAAATGAACTAATTTTTATTGACAAATTAATTAGTCCATAGTATTATTATGACAAGAAATCTAGTCATATGACTGACGGAAGTGGGTTTACCACATGAAGTATGACTATAAGAAAGCCGACCGTCTGGGCAGAAAGCCTGGATAGTCGGCTTTCTTATTTTTTTAGGAGTAAATTTTGTTTGATAAAAATAATTTTGAGGGGGAATATATTTCTTTGTAAACGGTGATAATTAATATTAAATGATAAAAGATATCATTGACAAGAGGTAAATTAATAGATACAATAAAAGTATAAGTTAATTGATTTATAAGTAACGAAATTTTTACTGCAAAGTACAAAGGAGGATAACAAATGTTTAAACAATGGGATGGTTTTAAAGATGGAACTTGGCAAGAAGGTATAGATGTAAGAAACTTTATACAAAAAAATTATAAATTATATGAAGGTGATTCAAGCTTTCTAGAAGATAAAACTGCAAAAACAGATAAAGTGTGGGAAAAAGCATATGAATTAATAGTTGAAGAAGTTAAAAAGGGAATCATTGATGTTGCGACTGATAGAGTGTCAGGAATTGATAATTATGATCCAGGATATATAGATAGAGAGAATGAAGTAATAGTTGGACTTCAAACAGATGCTCCACTAAAGAGAATTGTAAATCCATTTGGTGGATTGAGAATGGTTCAAAGTTCACTAAAAGAATATGGATATAAATTGGATGAAAATATTGAAAAATATTTTCCACAATACAGAAAAACTCATAATGAAGGAGTATTTGATGCTTACACAAAAGAAATCAGAGCTGCAAGAAGTGCTGGACTTTTAACAGGACTTCCAGATGCTTATGGTAGAGGTAGAATAATAGGTGATTATAGAAGAGTTGCACTTTATGGTATTGATTATTTAATTGGAGAAAAGAAAATAGATCTTGATAATTTAAATGGCGATATGCTTGATGAATTAGTAAGAAAAAGAGAAGAAGTCAATGAACAAATAAGAGCATTAAGTGCTATAAAATCAATGGCTGCTAGATATGGAGTAGATATTTCTGCGCCAGCTGAAAATGCTAAGGAAGCGGTTCAATCTTTATACTTTGGATATTTAGCTGGTATAAAAGAAAATAATGGAGCTGCAACATCATTTGGAAGAACATCTACTTTCTTAGATATATATATTGAAAGAGATTTAGAAGCGGGATTAATAAATGAAAAAGAAGCTCAAGAATTAGTTGATCAACTTATAATAAAATTGAGATTAGTTAGACATCTAAGAACTCCAGAATATAATGAATTGTTTGGTGGAGATCCAACTTGGGTAACTGAATCAATTGGAGGTATGGGTATCAATGGTAAGTCACTTGTGACAAAGAACTCTTATAGATATCTTCATACATTAATAAACTTAGGAACATCAGCAGAACCTAATCTTACAGTTTTATGGTCAGACAAATTGCCAGAGAATTTTAAGAAATATTGTGCAGAAATCTCAATAAAGACAGATGCTATTCAATATGAAAGCGATGAAGTCATGAGACCAGTTTATGGAGACGATTATGCCATAGCTTGTTGTGTATCTGCTATGAAGGTTGGTAAGCAAATGCAATTCTTCGGAGCTAGAGCGAATATTGCTAAATCATTATTATATGCTATAAATGGTGGAGTAGATGAATTAAAGGGTATTAAAGTAGTGCCAGGAATTCCAAAACTTACAGATGAAGAAATTCTAGACTTTAAGAAAGTTAAGGCAAATTATGATAAGGTAATGGAATATGTTGCTAAAGTTTATGTAGATACAATGAATATTATTCACTGCATGCATGATAAATATGCTTATGAAGCTAGTCAAATGGCACTTCATGATACAAATGTAGAAAGATTAATGGCATTTGGTATTGCTGGACTTTCAGTTGCTATAGATTCGTTATCAGCGATTAAATTTGCTAAGGTTAGACCAATCAGAAATGAAGAAGGAATAGCTATAGATTTTGAAGTAGAAGGTGAATTCCCTAAGTATGGAAATGATGATGATAGAGCAGATGATTTAGGAGTAACACTCGTTACTAAGTTCTCAAATGAACTTAAGAAACATCCATTATACAGAAATGCTAAACATACATTATCAGCATTAACAATTACATCTAATGTTATGTATGGTAAAAAGACAGGTACAACTCCAGATGGTAGAAAAAAGGGGGACCCATTAGCACCAGGAGCTAATCCAATGCATGGTAGAGATGTAAATGGAGCATTAGCATCACTAAATTCAGTAGCTAAAATACCATATAATGAAATATGCCAAGATGGTGTTTCTAATACATTCTCAATTGTTCCTGATGCACTTGGAAAAGATGAATCACAAAAGATTAACAACTTAGTTGCAATTTTAGATGGATATTTTGTTCAAGGAGCTCATCACTTAAATGTTAATGTTCTTAATAGACAAACATTGATTGATGCTATGGAAAATCCAGATAAGTATCCAACACTAACAATTAGGGTTTCAGGATATGCAGTTAACTTCAGCAGATTATCAAAAGAACAACAATTAGAAGTTATAAGCAGAACATTCCATGAAAGTATTTAGTTCAGTTAAGAGTTACACATATAAAAAGAGCAGCTATGCTGCAATCGGGAACTTAAAATTAATTAAGATTTAAGAGTTAAGGAACAAATCCCGTAGGGATTTGATAAAATAATAAATAGAAATGCCTTGGCATTTCTATTTATTATAATTATTCAATTTCCGAAGGAAATTGCACCATCATTGTTAACTGTTAATTGTTAACTGTTAATTGAAAGAAGGGGTAGTTTATGGTAAAAGGTAGAGTTCATTCAATAGAAACTATGGGCCTTGTAGATGGTCCTGGAATAAGAGTGGTAGTATTTCTTCAAGGATGTGCACTAAGATGTAAGTTTTGTCATAATCCTGATACTTGGACATCTAATGGTGGTGAAGAATATACTCCAGAAGAACTAGTGAAAAAAATTGAAAGATTCAAAAGTTATTTTGCAAGTAGTGGCGGAGGAGTTACATTTTCCGGTGGAGATCCTTTAAGGCAACCAGATTTTCTTCTTGAAACATTAAAATTATGTAAAAGCAAAGGCATACATACATGTCTTGATACATCAGGATATGGATTTGGAGATTATGATGAAATATTAAAATATACAGATTTAGTGTTATTTGATGTAAAACATTTTACTCGTGATGGATATAAAAAAATTACAGGTATGAAAATTGATGAATCTTTAAAGTTTTTAGAAGCAATGAAGAAAAATAATACGGAGATGTGGATAAGACATGTTGTGGTGCCAGGATTAACAGATGGAGAAGATCATCTAAAAAAACTCAAGGCATATATAGATACAATACCGAATGTTAAAAAGGTAGAATTATTACCTTATCATGTTTTAGGTGTAAATAAATATAAAGTTTTAGGCATTAACTATCCACTAGATGGAGTAAATGCTATGGATAAAGAACTTATAAAGAAGTATCAAGAAGAGATATTTAATTAAGCATCTTTGGTTCATTAATTTATTCAATATGTACAATAAAAAAGACTATAGGAGAAAAATCTTATAGTCTTTTTGAGGTTTAAATTGGATATAGATGTATGGCAATTAAATTTCAATAGAAAAATTATCTTTGTTAAAAGAACATATAGGACATACCCAATAATCTGGTAAATCATCAAAGTCTACACCTGGATTAATGCCACCATCACAATCTCCAACTTCAGGGTCATAAATATACCCACATACTTCACAAACATATTTTTTCATTTTATCACCTCGGTATAAAATTTAATAGAATTTAAATAACTAAGGTTGTGAATGAATCATTAATATAGTATATGATTCATTAATTAAGGTGTTAATTATAAAAATATTTTATTTTTTTGATTTGAAAATATTTGTAAAGTATCCTTTAGGGAAATGACCCTTTTTTAAACCCTCTATAACAGTTAAATAAGTTGCCGCTGTATCGAATCGTGCATCGTGATAATTTCCGCTACCTTCAAATAACTTTTCAGATGTTTGAACAATTTGATCAGTTGAAATATTAAGCCAATCTATTACTTCAGCCAATTTTGGGTTTTTAATTTCTCCATTAGCTTTTGGAATTTTACATATGTCTCTGTAATAAGCCATAGTGCAGAATGCATTTTTGGGAGTGAAATCTTCTCCTAAGGATAATAATTCATGTTTTAAAAATCTAATATCAAAATTAACATTATGCCCAATTAAGAAATCAGAACTTATAAAATCGTCAATGAATTCTGGAACTAAATCTTCAAAATATTGTCCGTTAGATAATTCATAAAGTTTTTCTAATGAAAAACCATGAATTTCTTGAGCAGAAGGATCCATTTCATCAACTGTAAAGAAAAAGTTTTTACCTGTAGTTATTTGTGGTTTTACTCCAGCATCAACAGTTATGTAACTTAATTGACATATGCTACCAGGTTTTATACTAGTGGTTTCTGTATCAAAAAATAATAATTTCATTAAATTGTACCTCCATATTATATATAAGACATCTATAAAATAATAGTCGAAAGATGCCTAAGTCATCAAGTGAAACTATTTAGGCATACTGACTTGTTAGTATTTTTTAATATGCCTTAGGTTTATAAATTTAATTATATAGTATTTACGAAAAAATTCAAATGAGTTATAATAAGCGGTAATAATAATTATTATTTAACAATATTTGCAATCATGAGAAATTATTTACTTATTAATTAAGAGCTACAAATATTTAATAAGTAATAATAAATTCAGCGGTAGGAAATAATAAATTAATAATGTAAAATCAAGGAGGAAATTAGACATGATAGAAAGAAGACGTAAAGTATCTATAATAGGGGCAGGGTTTGTAGGAGCAACAACAGCATTTGCTTTAATGAATAGTGGTGTAGCTACAGAAATATGCCTATTTGATATAAATATGGATAAGGCAATGGGAGAAGTTATGGATTTAGTTCATGGCACATCTTTTGTAAAACCAGTTAATATTTATGCAGGTAATATTGAAGAAACTAAGGATTCAGATATTGTTATAATCACAGCTGGAGCAGCTCAAAAAGAAGGGGAAACTAGACTAGACCTAATTGAAAAAAATTATAATATATTTAAAAGTTTTGTTCCACAAATTGCAGCAGCAAGTCCAAATGCAATTTTATTAGTTGTATCAAATCCATGTGATGTATTAGCATATATAACATATAAATTATCAGGATTTCCGAGTGAAAGAGTTATTGCATCAGGTACTGTATTAGACACATCAAGATTAAAATATGTTATGGGTAAGTACTTTAATGTAAATAACAATAATGTTCACGCATATGTTTTAGGAGAACACGGTGATAGTGAAGTTGTAAGCTGGAGTACTGCAAGTATAGCGGGAGAAAGCTTTGATGAATATGCAAAGAAGTTTAACTTAGAATGGGATAATGATGTAAAAGCAGTAATTGAAAGTGATGTTAAAAATGCTGCTTACGAAATAATAAGTAAAAAAAATGCAACTTATTTTGCAGTAGCATTAGCAGTAAATAGAATAGTAGAAGCTATATTAAGAGATGAAAATACTATTTTAACGGTATCTTGCTTAATGCAAGGAGAATATGGAATTGACGATGTTTATTTAGCAGTTCCAACTATTCTTAATAGTACAGGTGCTGTAAGAATTGTTAACCCAATAATAAATGATGAAGAAGAGTTAAAAAAATTACAAGAATCAGCTAATGTATTAAAGGGTTATATCCAAAAAGTGATTAAGTAATAGGGAATCACTTTGCTTTAAAGCACATGATAACAAATATACGGGTATTACGCAACATAGATACCCAAAGTGAAAATTGGAGTTAATTGAATAAACTACCGAAATGAAGGTCATGCATTTGTTCGGGTTACTGAGGATTTAGCTGTGAATTTCTAACAGCAGAAGTTGTACCCATTTCCGCATGTTCCTAAGACGAGCTTAGGACAAGCAAAAATGGAACAACTTCTACTGAAGAAATATCTACAGCTAAATCCTCTGATGTAACGCCTCCACAAAAGCATGACCTTCATTTCTAGTATATTATACATTTAAGGTATAAATTTAACTTTAAATTGGGTATCTATATGTAAAATACTTAAACTATAGTAACTAACTATGAAAATTTAATAAGAATAATATTATTTTTAATATTTAGTAAAATATTTCACTAATAGGCTAAGACTAATAGAATAATTATGAAAAAATCTATACTTGTTCATGACAGAAATATAAAAATACTTGTTTAAATATATAATACTTTAAATTCATGCTAATCAAAGAAGGGGAAGACATGCATTTGTGGAATGTTGCATAAGAGAATTTTCTGGTTATGTTTCTTCATTATAAGTTGTTCGAAAAATGATTGTCAAAAGCTTGTCTTTGGAGCAATCTTTTTTCGGCACAACTTATAATGTTAGAAACATCCAGCAAAATTCTCCGCAACTGGAACAAACGCATGTCTTCCCTTTCGGTTTATTAGTACTAAACTTAAAATTTCTACATTAATTCAAGTATTTTTATAGTTAGCAATACCCGTATTTTAGTTATTCATTCCATTGAAGCTTATTTCGCCGGAAAGTACTGCTTTTTGATTTCCTGTACTATCTTTAACAATAAGATCACCGGTATCGGATAGAGAAATGCAAGTTACAATTTCTTCAGTGTTATATGTAATTAATTTTGCTTGTTTTCCAAATATGTTGGAGTGCTTTATACAAATTGAAATTGTTTCAGAAAGATCAAGATTATATAAAAATTTATTATATAATATTTCAAAATGATTTAAAAATCTTGCAAGTATTTCGCTTCTTTCAAATTGTTTATTACATTGAATTTTTAGAGAAGTTGCAATGGATTTTATACCTTCATCAAAATCATTTTCATCTATATTAATATTCATACCTATGCCTAAAACTAAATAGTGTACACTATCCATATCACATTTCATTTCAGCTAATATGCCACAAAGCTTTTTATCATTTAGAAGTATGTCATTAGGCCACTTTATTGTTGTGTTAATATTAAAATCTATTAGAGTTTTATAAACAGAAGCAGCGGCAATTTGAGTTATTTTAGGAGCTTCAGTTGGTGGAAGAGTTGGCCTTAAGACTAAAGTAAACCAAAGGCCACCACTCGGAGAAACCCATTTTCTATTGAAGCGTCCACTACCAAGAGTTTGTTTTTCAGCAATTATTATACTGCCATCTTCAATATTTTTTTGTGCAAGTTCCTTTGCTTTAATATTTGTAGAATCTATCTCATCAAAGTGAATTATATTTTTCCCGATTATAGATGTTTTTAGTAAGGATAAAAGTTCACTTTTATTCAATAAATCAGGGGAAGAAATCAGTTTATAACCTTTATTTGATATACCGTCTATTATATAACCTTTTGATTTTAAACTTTTTATATGTTTCCATATAGCAGTTCTTGAAACATTTAATGTCGAACTTAAATATTCACCAGAAATATAATCTTTAGATATTTTTAATTCATTTAAAATTTTATCTTCCATAAGTAATTACCCTCCTAGAATTTATTATAGCATAATAATAAAGGGATTATTAGCTTCTAACGCGTATTCAAAAAACAACAAGTAAGCATGAATATTAAATTATTAATAAAATAAACATCTTAAAAAAGTTATATATGATTATAAGTTTAAGGAATTAAGGAATACTATAGATAAACAGGTGCAAAATTGTACTTATTCATCAATTAAATTGGTAATTTAAAAGTACTAATTGTAAATGTTCAGTGCTCACTTTTCAATTGTTAACCATTTGATCATTGAACATTGATAATTAACCACCAAGTATAAGTATGATTTATAATGATGGCATCTATATGTCTAAATGTTTATTTGAAAAAAATGTTATATATTAGGTGAGAATTAAATTAACTATAGCCTTTCACATTGAAATCATATATAATATAGTTTGGTATAATTTAAAAATGCAAGTAGGCTTAAGGCATTTCTAGAGAGGATAATAAAATGAATACAAATAAAAATAATAGAAATAATAGAAATATAAATCAAAAACCAAAATCTAAATTAAAAAAAGGTAAGAAAAAGGCGAAAAGATTTTCGACTTTAACTTTAATATCTTTTTTTATCTTTGAATTTCTTTTTACAGCATGCACATTCCCATTTATGCTTTTATATGGGCCATTTGAAAATTCAAAAAGTACATATGTTGGAGCTGCAATGACTTCAATGAGCCATCAATATTTGGCTAAATGGTTTTTGTCAGATAAAAAAATTGCAGAAATTTTAGGACAAAATTCAACTGATGTAACTAATGAAACAACTAATACAGCTGAGATTAAAATCCCAAAGGTTAAGGATGATACTATTGAGCGTTATGATATAATTGATAATCCTAAATATACAGGATATTATCTTGTAGTAAAAGATCCAACAAGAGTTAAAATTGGATATACGTCTAAGCTTAAAGTAGAAGGTGAAACTACATCTCAAATTGCCGAAAATAATGGGGCTATTGCAGCTATCAACGGTGGTGGTTTTACAGATAAATCATCAAATGCTTTGTGGACAGGAAATGGAGGCTTACCAATAGGTCTTATAATGAGTGGTGGAGATATTAAATATAATGATTTGGGGAAAAATGGACAAACAGATTTGCTTGCAATAACAAAAGAAGGTGTAATGCTTGTAGGTAAATATTCTGTAGAAAAACTTCAAGAACTTGGAGTTCAAGAAGCTTTAAGTTTTGGGCCGTCATTAGTTATTAATGGAAAGATGACTCCTATGAGCGGAGATGGAGGCTGGGGAATAGCTCCAAGAACTTTAATAGGCCAAAGAGTAGATGGTGCTATAATTCTTTTAGTTATTGATGGAAGAGGTGTAAGTAGTCTTGGTGCTACATTAAAAGAAGCACAAGAGGTTATATATAAACTTGGAGCAGTTAATGCAATGAATTTAGATGGTGGAAAATCGACAACAATGTACTATGATGGAGACATTATTAATACGCCATCAAATAGTATGGGTGAAAGATCTATCCCAACAGCAATTATTGTTAAATAAATGGAAGGTGAGGTCAGATTATGAAACTATCTAAGAAGATAATTGCGTGGGCAATATTATCTATAATATTACAAATTGGTGGGTTATATGTTTTAGATAACTTTGTATTTAAACATTCATCAGATTTCCAAAGTAAAAGAATAGAAACGTCAAAAGACAAGACGAAAGGTATCAATGCAACTATTCCGCCTGATGCTGATACAGTAAAGGTATCTTATGATGGAAAATATTTAACTTATAATCAAAATAATAATTTATATATGCAAGATACTAAAACTGGTACCAACACTCAGATAACAACAAAAGATGAAGGAGATATTCTTTATTATAAATGGTTATCAGATAGAGATAGATTAATAATAGCTAAAAAGGTTGAAAAAGATGGGGTATATAAAATTCAACTTGTAACATACAGTCCTACTAATTCATCTGAAACGGTTGTTAGTAACATCTGCGTATATCAAAAAGATATGGAAGTTAAAAAGGTAACTGAATCTACAATAACAGGTGTATATTATATAGATATTTATAGAGGTGGTTTAAAGAATACAGTTTATAGAATAGATATAAACGATACTTTAACTAAGGTTACACTTCAAACTAATGTTTTAGGAAATATGCAAGTAATACCACATGAAGATAGGTTGATTTATGAAGATAAAGTAAATTGTAAATTCTTTGTTACTAGTCCTAATAAGCAATTAACATTTAATTCTAATAAAAAATTGACACTTTTAGGTATAGATAGAAATGATGTTATATATATGGGAGAACTCAATGGAGATAAGATAGCAAGTATAGTTTACGGTAAAGTTAGTGAAGATACATCTACTTGGAAAAGAATAACCCTTGATTCGGTTATAAATAGTGATGATTTATATTTTAGCAATGAAAGCGAAATATTAATTAATGATAATCTTAAAGGAAGTGTTAAGAACTTAACTACTGGAAATGAAGTTGAATATGAAGGAAAACTTATTCAAATTAAAGAAGATTTTATAGCTACTACGGATAGCAGCGGAAAATTAGTTTATAAAAATTTAAAATCAGAAAATAAATAATAATTACGTATATTAAAGAAAATATACTAACTTGTTATTTTTTGAATGTTACTTAATAAAGAGCGCTCAATCTTGGAGGTTGAATGCTCTTTGTTTTCAAAAAATATGTATTACTATATATTAAATATGATATAATACAAGACATATACAACGAAAAGGAGGAAAATATGAATTCAATACTTAATATGATATTAATGATTCCAGGTATGCTTATCGCGTTTACATTTCATGAATATGCGCATGCATACGTCGCAGATAAACTAGGAGATAAAACACCAAGATTTCAAGGGAGATTAACTTTGAATCCAATTGCACATATTGATCCACTGGGATTTATAGCAGTTTTGATTTTTAGTTTTGGGTGGGCAAAGCCAGTTCAAACTAATCCATCAGCATATAAAAATTATCATAGAGATGATTTAAAAGTAAGTTTAGCAGGGCCAATGGCAAATTTTTTAGTTGCTATAGTAATTGCAGTAATATTAGGATTTTATGTGAGATTTGCATATGGAATTTTACCATCAGCATTATCTGGAGTTCTATTTTCAATGATACGTTTTGCAATTGTAATTAATGTAAATATAGGATTGTTCAATTTAATTCCAATACCAGGATTAGATGGGTTCAGTCTTTTAAGAGATTTAAGTCCAAATACATTTTATAAATTTGAACAAAAATTTTATCAATATCAAATGTTAATAATGGTTGGATTTATATTTATTGGAGGAAGAATAATTTCAATACCAGCAGGAATTATAATAAATGCATTATTAAGCCTTGCGTCTCTAGTAGTTAATCTATTTTAATGTGAATAGATTAAATGTTACTTGTCAATTAAACAATAGATTAGTTATAACTGTTAACAGTTAATTGTTAACTGAATTAAGGAGGATATTTATGGATTACAAAATTAAAGTTGCAGAATTAATAAAAGAACATGTGGATTTAGATATTGAAATTATAGAAAAATTAATAGAAATACCACCAAAACCAGAAATGGGAGATTATGCTTTCCCATGTTTTCAATTATCAAAGGTTATGAGAAAAGCACCTAATATGATAGCTGAAGAATTAAAAAATTCTATGTGCACTGATGGATTTGAAAGAATCGAAAATCTTGGACCATACGTTAATTTTTTTGTTGATAAAGGCGTTTTTGCAGAAAATACAATTAAGAAGATTCTAGAAGATGGAGATAGCTATGGTTCATCAAATATAGGAGAAGGAAAAACTGTATGTGTGGAATACTCTTCACCAAATATAGCAAAACCGTTCCATGTTGGACATTTATTTACTACAGCTATAGGAAATTCTTTATATAAGATGTTTCAAAAAGAAGGATATAATACTGTAGGACTAAATCACTTAGGAGATTGGGGAACTCAATTTGGTAAGTTAATATCAGCTTATGACAGATGGGTAGATGAAGAAGCTTTAGAAAAAGCACCTATTGATGAATTGCTTAGAATATATGTTAAATTTCATGAAGAAGCAGAAAAAGATTCTACGCTAGAAGATGAAGCAAGAGCAAACTTTAAAGCACTAGAAACTGGTGATGAAAAAGCTACAGCTCTTTGGACTAGATTTAGAGATTTAAGTTTAAAGGAATTTGAAAGAGTTTATAATATTTTAGGAGTTAAATTTGATTCATTAGCTGGAGAAGCATTTTATAATGATAAAATGGATGTAATTGTTAATGAATTAAAAGAAAAAAAATTGCTTGTTGAAAGTAACGGGGCACAAGTTGTAATGCTTGATGATTATAATATGCCACCATGCATTGTCCTTAAAGGTGATGGAGCATCAATATATGCAACAAGGGATTTAGCTGCTGCTATGTATAGAAAGAAAACTTATGATTTCCATAAATGTGTTTATGTAGTTGGAAGCCCACAAGCTCTACATTTTAAACAAGTATTTAAGGTGCTAGAACTTGCAGGTCATGTTTGGTCAAAAGACTGTGTGCATGTAGGGTTTGGATTAGTTAAGTTTGCAGATAGAAAGCTTTCAACTAGAAATGGTTCAATTGTTTTACTTGATGATTTAATTCGTGAAGCAATTGAAAAAACTATGGAAGTTATAAATGAAAAGAATCCTGAACTTGAAAATAAGGAAGAAGTTGCAAAGAAAATTGGTGTAGGAGCAGTAATTTTCACTTACCTTAAAAATTCGAGAGAAAAGGATATTGTTTTTGATTGGAAAGAAATTTTATCATTTGATGGAGAAACAGGTCCGTATGTACAATATTCATATGCTAGAGGAAATAGTATATTAAATAAAGGTAATGAATGTACAGGAACTGTAGATTACAGTAAATTATCATCAAAAGAAGAATTTGAATTAGTTAAGAGCTTAGCTAACTTTAATAATGCAATAACTTTTGCATTAGATAAATTAGAACCATCAATATTAACTAGATATGTAATTGAAGTAGCAAAAGGATTTAATAAATTCTATAATGCACATTCAGTATTAAATTTAGAAGATGAAGATTTAAAAGCTACTAGATTAAACTTGGTTAAAGTAACGCTTCAAGTTATAAAAAGTGGATTAGAACTACTTGGAATAGATGTAGTAGAAAAAATGTAAATGGAAATAGAGGAAAAGCTCTTTGTAGAGTTTAGCCTCTATTTTTTACGTTTTTTACGTTTTTTATAAAAGAAAATTATATACTCAAGAAATATATAAGATTAAAAAAATGAATATATGATATAATTAAGGTATAATTGCAAATTTTAGGCATCTAAAAAAATAAGTTAAAAATGCGATGTATATTTTGCGGCAGACAAGGACATCGTAGTAGGACACAAAATAGACTAGCATACTGATTTGCTATTTTTTGAATATGCCTTAACAGAGGGGATTTGAAATAGTTTGTTTATAAATAAAAATATTAAGTATAGAGACATATTGATATTTGCATTAATAGGGGTAATAGGATATAAACTTATAGATAATTATGAGTATTTTTTCAATATAGGTAAAAAAATATTATCTATTATTTCACCATTTATATATGCTATGATTTGTGCTTATGTATTAAATCCGATAGTGAGCTTTTTTGAGCAAAAATTAAAAATGAAAAGAGTAATATCAATAGCAATTACTTATTTTATAATTATAGCTTTAGTTTTTATAATATTATTTTTCACTATACCAAGTATAATAGATAGTATATTAAATATAACTCAGCAAATGCCAGCTTATGTTGAAGTTATACAAAAATGGATTAATACTCTTCTTGAAAATGAAAGAATAAAAACGCTAATTATACAAGCAGGACTTTTAAATAAAATTCATGAAATATCTAGCCAGATAGGAAGTGTTTCAATAGATTTGCTGCAGAATTTGGCTATATATTTATTATCATTTACATCAAATTTATTAAATGTAATTTTAGGATTTTTAATTTCAGTTTATGTTTTAGTAGACAAAGAAAAATTTGTGAAGGGTACTAGAACTATTACGTATATGATTCTCAAGGAAGAAAAAGGAACTAAATTTATAACTTTTATTAGAACATATAACAAAATGATTGGAGCGTATATTGGAATAAAAGCAATAGATTCTGCAATAATAGGAATTATAGCACTTATTGGGTTACTAATTCTTGGAGAACCTTATGCGCCATTGGTTGCATTGATTGAGGGCGTAACTAATATGATTCCTTATTTTGGACCACTTATTGGTGAAGTTGTTGGTGCCATAGTTGCAATTTTTATTTCACCTATAAAAGCTTTAATGGTATTTATACTTTTACTTTGCATCCACCTATTTGATGCATGGTATCTTGATCCTAAGCTTATAGGGAAAAAAGTTGGAGTTAGTCCTTTTGGAATCATCTTAGGAGTAACCATAGGAGGTGGATTTTGGGGACCTGTTGGAATGCTATTAGGATCACCTACAATGGCTACTATCAATATATATTATGAAAAATTTTTATTAAAGTTTAGGGAAAACAACCTTAAATTAGTTAAAAAAGAAAATCTTGATGAATTTGATGAAGAAATATAAAGTGAAACTTGATTCAGGTGGAATTTGATCTCCACCTGAATTTTTGAACTTATACCCACAGAGCACAATGTAAAATCTCAAGGGTCACAATGTAACCTCAAGGGGTACCTCGTCTAGGAGCGTTCAGTTGTTATTTCCCAGTTTCATATAAATGGGAATGTTACGGATGCTAGCTGTCCGATAAAAGGATATTTATCAATATGGAGGAGAAATGAGAAGAAACGAAATCGATTGGATTAGAAACATTTGTATATTATTATTATTTGTATTTCATACAGCATCCATTTTTACGTATTATGAACCTTGGTATATTTGGTCTGATAGTAAAAGCTGGTTAGCTACAATAATCTTCATAGTATTTATTCCTTGGCATATGCCTGTACTATTCTTTTTAGCTGGAGCATCCACAAGATTCTCATTAGATAGTAGAAATGGAAAAACGTATATTTTAGAAAGAGTGAAAAAGCTTCTAATTCCATTTGTACTTGGAATGTTAATTTTAGTTCCTCCTCAAGGGTATGTTGCACGGATAAGTAGAGGGAAACCTGTAGGGAATTATTTTCAGCAGTATAAGTACTTTTGGACTACTATTTCAAATATACCTTATGATGGAGGACTCGGTCCTGCGCATTTATGGTTTATCTTGTATCTATTTATTATTTCAATAATTGGATTATTTATTATTAAAAGCTTTAAAAAAGAAGGAATGAAAAAGTTTTTATTAAGGCTTAAGGATAAATTGACTAGTAAATATTCTTTGGTTTTTACAGTGTTAGTATTTTTTATTGCTGATATGACTCCACTTGCAATTGCACAAAAGAACATACTAATATTTTTGATAGTATTTTTATTGGGATATATTGTTTATGGTGATAATGATTATTTAGAATATATAGATAAGAATAAAATGAAGAGTCTAATAATAACAGTAATTTTTTTCATGGTTTATATAGGTGTAATTTTACCATATTACCAATTGAACAATAATGGTAGAAGCGGCTTGAAAGTTTTATTATCTATAATGAGGAATGCTGCCATGATAACCACTATTGTAGCAATTATTGGATATGGAAGGAAATATTTAACTGGCGGAGGAAAAGTACTTGATTATTTAAATAGAGCTTGTTTTCCAGTATACATATTACATCAACCTGTAATCGTTATAATTGCATATTATATTATGAATTATTATACAGTACCCACATATTTATTAATTTTAATGATTTTAGGAAGTTCTGTTCCTATAACTTTTGGAATTTATGAAATATTTAGGCGAATAAAAATAACAAAATATTTAATTGGTGTTAAGTAAGGCATTAAAAAATAAATATAATAGACCAGCTAATAATAGTCAAGTAAATTTTAAAAAAAGTTAAATTATAAAAAAGTGCATAGAAAACAAACCGTTTGAAAACACGAACGGTTACAAAAAATGGAATTTAATTAAGCAATCTTGCTT
>JAKBFR010000121.1 GCA_021837545.1 Bacillota bacterium
CACGCCGCCAGCGTTCGTCCTGAGCCAGGATCAAACTCTCAATAAAAAGTTTAATCTTAGCTTACTCAAATAAAAATTGCTGGTTTACTTAAATGTACTTATATTATTCTGTTCAATTTTCAAAGATCTTGTCGCTATTAAGCAACTTAATTATCTTATCATCTACTCAAATTAATGTCAACACCTTTTTAAATTTTCCTAGTGTTGTTCATCAACTTTCGTGACAACAAAATCTATTGTATCATCATATTCATTAGTTACTTTTCATTTTTTATAGATTTTTTGATAAATATTCTTCATTTTCTTTAATTTCCTCTATATTTCTCAATTATATACAAAGAGATACACTAGGATATGTTTAAAGAGTTTATTATCCCTTTTACTAAATAGCAATTGGCTATTCACTATATTTTAACTAGTCCTTAGTGTTTTTTCCCTAAATTCATTACAAATTTTATTTACTGTTTACCAGATTCCTACCCTATCTTCTGGTCGTACATACATTTTATCATCTTGTTTTATACCATAAGTTTTATGAAACTCTTCAAATTGCGATAAAACTGCATTTACTCTAACCTTTTTAGGAGCATGTGGATCATTATTTAATAAATATTCTTTTAATTCTTTTGTTGAAATTTCTCTCCAAATTGTTGCATAATTTTCGAATAAATCTTTTAAATTAGAGTTTTCTATATCTTTAGCAAGATCTAAAACGCAAGCTATTCCTCCTAAATCACTTATATTTTCTCCTACAGTCAAAAATCCATTTATAAAGGTTCCATCACTGACTTCTATATTGGAATAGTAATCTACCACTTTTTTACTTCTACAAGTAAATTCTTTATAATCATTAACGCTCCACCAATTTTTCAATTTACCAGTCTCATCAAACTGAGCTCCTGTGTTATCAAATGCATGAGTAAGTTCATGGCCAATAATAACTCCAATCCCCCCAAGATTTTTTTCTTTGCTTGCATTTTTGTCATAAAATGGCGCTTGTAATATTCCTGCAGGGAATACAATTTCATTATTCAATGCATTATAATACGCATTAACCGTACAAGCCCCCATATTCCATTCATTTTTATTAACTGGTTCATTTAATTTAGAAAATTGTTTTCTGCTTTGTGATACATAAATGTTTATTACATTTTCAGTTATGGAGCCACCTTCATCATAAGAATTTATTTCTATATCACTATAATCATTCCACTTATCTGGGTAACCAATTTTTACATTAATATTTTCTAATTTATTAAACGCTTCATCTTTTGTTGATTTACTCATCCACGAAATGTTTTGTAATCTATTTTTAAAATTTTTTATTATTTCTTTTGCAATATTTTCTACATCGTCTTTAGAATTTTCATCAAAATATTTATCTACATATAATTTACTTAAAATTTCATTTAATTGACAGTTTGCAAATTTAATTCCAGAGCCTTCATTTAAATCATTAGTATCCACTCCATACAATGTTTTTCGAAGTTCATTGCTTGCTTCTCTATATTCAGAAGTTAAAAAATTATCTGTATTTAATAACACACTTGTTTTCAAAAAAATCTTAATATCATCTATATTGTCTTCAGTTATAAATGAATTTACTAATTTTAATTCTTCAGGATTTTCCACTATTATTTTATTAGCATGGCTTATATTTAATTTAGATAATAATCTAGAAAAATCTATATTAGGTGTTAATTCTTTTAATCCTTCAATTGTATATGCGTTATATGATTTTTGTATTCTATTATCATCTTTAGCCTCTTCTTCAAAAGAAGGTATCTTTTGCGCAATATTATTTTCAATATTATAAAAGGTTTCTGCATTCTTTCTTGCTGTTTTTTCACCCTCTCCATATAAAGTATGTAATTTAGTTAAATAGTTAATATAAACTTGTTTTATGTTTTCACTTTTATTTCTAGTATCTTTGTAATAAAAGGAATTCCCTAAACCAAGATTGCTGCGTGATATATATAAAATATTAGTATTACTATTTTTATAATCAGGTCCAACGCCTAAATTAATTAATGATTGAAAATATGAAAATTCATTTTCACTTAATATTCCGTTTAAATCCTTTATAGTTTTAATATCATTAATTTTATTTATATATTTTTCTATAGGTCTTATCCCTAATTTATTTCTTTTGTCTATATTTAAATAGTTATTATATAAATTTAAAACCTTTAGTTCATCGCTATTTGGGGCATATATATTTTTATTCTTTTGTATATCTAGTATTATATTATGTATATCCTCATTTACCTTTCCACATACTTCTTCAAAAGTGCCATAAGAAACATATCCATTTTCAAGTTTTGTATTTGATAACCAGTCCTTATTTATTGCATTATAAAAATCATCCTGCACTCTAATATCTTGTTTAAGTTCTATTGAGCTACTACTTACACTACTTTCTATATTAAATTCTGAGCTATATGCAATATCGTTTAAAGATATTGTTATGCTTAAAACCATTATTGTTATTACTGATACCATTCTCTTTAGTACATCTTTTTTCATAACCATGTTCCTCCTTAATATGTTGTCTAATTTGCATTGTCATTTTCCTACATTGCTAACTTGTTCACTAACTTTACTTAAAAAGTAGTCTAATAGTATTATTTAATTTATTGTTGCAAATAATACATGTTTTTTAAATAAACAAAAGAGCTGCCTTGAAATAGTTCTTTATTTCAGGGCAGCTCTTTAACCAATATACATTAATCCTATAAAAATTACTTATTAAGTCTATAATATTTTTTGTTTACTTATCTGTTTAACTCATTACTTGGCTTTATAATCACTTATAAATAGAATTTGACTAAGATACAACTCCAGCAATTATAATACCAATAGCAATCATAAAACCTGCTATAACAATTGCCATAGCAACATTTTTCTCTTTTAGTTCTTGATTAAAATCAAGCTTAGTTAATACTTTATCAAAAAACCAGTATCCGAAAACTAAAAGTATAATACCTATAAATCCAAATATAATACTTATTCCAATATTATTTAAAACACCATTCATTAAAATTTTCCTCCTCTTATTTATTTGTTAGAAACTCTACTTGCATTCGCTCGTTGAGTTAGTATGAATAACAAAATCATAGATTCCCATTGTGTGAAAGTCAACTAACCAAATACAATCCTTTAGCATTTCTTTTAATCATCACTTAATATATGTATAGATATATTAAGCATTTTTATTAGTTATAAAATCGCCCATTCTTGTAAATAGCCCCGATGTCTGATGGATAATGCCTATATAGCATGAATTTCTTCCCCATATATATATAGCTTATTATTAGTTACCTTTAAATCATGTATATTTCCAAATAAAACATTATATTCTTTTAACTCCTGTAATATTTCAGCTATTAATTTACTTGTGTATATATCCTCATAATACCATGAAGTTATAGACTTAAACTCCAAAATTTTCAAATCCCCATTGTCATCAATAGCAAAATCTATTTTTCCTAGAGCATAAGTATATTATTCCTTAATATTTATTAAGTTCTGCCGTAGATGTATTTTTTTCTTTTAGATACAATTTTAATTTGCTCATTCCATTTTTCTTGTGTATAAAACTTACCTATATAAACTTCTTGACTATATCTGCCTACTAAAGATTTAATAACATAATTATCTTTATTTTTATTACCTCTTCTATATCAATTAATTTTAATATTTCAGTATAAGGAATACATTTACTAATAATCTTTTTTTCATCTAAAGAAAGAAGCTTAGAATCTTCTTTATACTAAATTCCACAAGTAATCAAAAAATCCTTTCGCTTGAATTGCAATAATTCTAGGATCATTTATTAATAAAACATTTCCTTTATTCACACACTCTAAAATTTAATCTATATTAGAAATTTCATAGAAAAACCCTGTAGGAAACAATCTTAATATTATAGGTAACCTCAATTTCAAAAATTTCATATATACATTTTGCTGTAAAAAATTTCGTATCATAATAAAATAGCCTTATTCTTTAAGGTTAAGTTATCATTTTTATGCTTATTTTATTTTAAAATTATAAAAAGCTAGTAGAATATATATATATATATATATATATATATGTCCTACTAGCCTCTATTAACTTATGCATGAAATTCTTGGTGTATGTAGAGAAATAATTTACTATGTGTACTCAGCTCACTATTTATTGTAGCACCTATTCATAACTTTCAATCATATGTTATACTGCTTGATTATCCTCTCCATAATAGAATATAAATTTTACATTTTTAATCTACTAATATTATCCCAAGTTCTTTATAAAATTCCTTGTCAATATTATGATCTATTTTAAGATCATTGTCTTTTTTAAATTTCATAACATATTGTTTCATACCCTCTCCATATACACCGTCTAATTTTCCAGGATAATATCCCTTTTCTTGCATTTTTCTTTGCACCTCTAAGACACCTGCTCCCCTATTTCCTGGCTCTAGAATTACTAATCCATTTTCAAAAGGACCATATGGACCTCCATATATGGCTACTATCATTCCGCGCTTCACATATGTATATAATTCCTCAACATCTTTATTTAACATTCTAATACATCCATGAGATGCTTCAGAACCAATTGTTCCTGGCATATTTGTTCCATGAATCCCAAATACACCCCAAGGAACATTCAATCCAATCCACCTTGTGCCAAACCCTCCACTCCATTTAGACATACTAATTACTTTCCATGTACCTATTGGAGATGGTGTTTCTCTTTTACCACTAGCTATACTATATTTCTTTATAATTACATTCTTATCTTTATCAATTAAATAAATCCTTTCTTCAGTCAGATCTACCAATATAGCAACATTTCCCTTAGAGTCAACTTTAGAATCTGCCCTTGCCGTATATTTACATATATTAAATATAAAAATAATTATAAATACAAATAAAATGCTTCGTATAAACTTTCTTCTTTCCAATCATTGCACCTCACTTCCTTTGAAATTTTTTCAGATATGTTACCTAATTATTTTTATATTAAATTGTTTTTTTTATTCACGCTGTCTTGTATATAATTAATTAACTATTTCATTTTATTTATCATAATATTACTATCATAGTTTAATTACTTTTTCTAATTTTTATCTTCTTATTAATTATATTAATTATTTAACCTATTCATATTTTAAAGCGAAATTTCAAGTCCGATATTGCATTATTAATACACGACTCTATATTAAACTTATCTTTTAATAAATGTTGGATTCTTTTAGGTAATGTTTAATATTATATTGAGCCTTTTTAACGAAATAGAAAGCAAGTAACTTAAATTAATCTGTTACTCACTTTTTGTTTTATATTATTACCATATAATGTATCTAACATTTATTACTTTATATTCTTGGATTATAATTTTTGTTTCCTCCATAGATACTACTGAAACACAAAGTGTTGAAATTGCTTATGTGCTAAAAAGGCATAAAGATAAGAGCATTGATATATTAAATACTCTCTAATGTGGGAAAAGTATGGGAAAATAAATAATACCAACGATTTAAATTTCTTCAAACCGTTGGTATCACTAATACTTGGTGCACTTGGTGAGATTCGAACTCACGACTTCTGGATTCGAAGTCCAACGCTCTATCCAACTGAACTACAAGTGCATATTAATTTATATATAAAAAAACAACTGAAAACAGTTGTTAATTGGAGCGGGTAGTGGGAATCGAACCCACCTTTTTAGCTTGGAAGGCTAGAGTATTACCAATATACGATACCCGCATATATAATTTATTTATAAAACATAATTGGAGCGAAAAACGGGATTCGAACCCGCAGCCTCCACCTTGGCAAGGTGGCACTCTACCGTTGAGTCATTTTCGCTCGCTTGGTGCAGATGAAGGGAGTCGAACCCTTACACCGTAAGGCGCTAGATCCTAAGTCTAGTGCGTCTGCCAATTCCGCCACATCTGCTTAATTTTATTAAATTGGTGGCTTACCCGGGAATCGAACCCGGGACACCATGATTAAAAGTCATGTGCTCTACCAACTGAGCTAGTAAACCATAAATGGCTGGGATGGCAGGATTCGAACCTGCGCATAACAGAGTCAAAGTCTATTGCCTTACCGCTTGGCGACATCCCATTAAATGGAATGAACCTTGCGATTTATTCCACATATTCTAACAATTTGTTAGAGATATATTTACCACTGGTGCGTCATCAGGGATTCGAACCCTGGACACCCTGATTAAGAGTCAGGTGCTCTACCGACTGAGCTAATCACGCATGTTATTTTGTAAATATATAAATGGAGCGGGTAGTGGGAATCGAACCCACCTTTTTAGCTTGGAAGGCTAGAGTATTACCAATATACGATACCCGCACATATAGTTTGTCTTATATTTGAAATATAATTGGAGCGAAAAACGGGATTCGAACCCGCAGCCTCCACCTTGGCAAGGTGGCACTCTACCGTTGAGTCATTTTCGCTCATTTTGGTGCAGATGAAGGGAGTCGAACCCTTACACCGTGAGGCGCTAGATCCTAAGTCTAGTGCGTCTGCCAATTCCGCCACATCTGCGTAAATAATTATTAAATTGGTGGCTTACCCGGGAATCGAACCCGGGACACCATGATTAAAAGTCATGTGCTCTACCAACTGAGCTAGTAAACCGAATGGCTGGGATGGCAGGATTCGAACCTGCGCATAACAGAGTCAAAGTCTATTGCCTTACCGCTTGGCGACATCCCATTATATGGGGTGGACGATGGGGCTCGAACCCACGACAACCAGTACCACAAACTGGCGCTCTACCAACTGAACTACATCCACCATATGGTGCGTTTTAAGGGATTCGAACCCCCGGCCCACGCCTTAGAAGGGCGTTGCTCTATCCAGCTGAGCTAAAAACG
>JAKBFR010000018.1 GCA_021837545.1 Bacillota bacterium
TATTCTTATAAATCCATGATAATATTTGCTTACCTCTAAATGTACTTTCACCATTTTCCTTCATCCATACTTTAAGTTCATCTAAAGTATAGTCTAGTAAATTGTTCATTACTCCACCTACTATTATCTTTTTTCTAGTTTTGCCACAAAAAATCCATCCATACTTTCATTTGGCATAATAGTTAAAGAACCATTTCTATTGTAAACTAAGTTATCTTGCTTACCAATAAAGATTTTCTTAATTGTACAATCTTTATGATTGCTAATAAACCAGTCAATATTTTCTTCATTTTCTTCTTTATTTAATGTACAAGTTGAATATATCATTATTCCACCATTTTTTAAATATTGCCATGCATTTTCCATTATGTCTCTTTGAACAGGTATGACATTTTTTAAGTCATTTCTAGTCTTATTCCATTTTATCTCTGGTTTTTTTCTTATTATACCAATTCCTGAACATGGAACGTCTAATAAAATTCTATCGCTACATCCAATTAACTCACTGTTTAATTTAGTTGCGTCATTTGTGTTAACTTCAACATTAGTTAACCCTAATCTTTCACAGTTTTCTTTTATTAATCCAAGCTTAGACTCATGAAGATCAAAAGCTAATACTTTTCCAGTATTTCGAAGTATTTCTGCTATATGAGTAGTTTTTCCACCTGGTGCACTGCATAAATCTATAACTGTCATTCCTTCTTCTAATTCTAATAAAGGTGCTATAATCATTGCACTTTCATCTTGAACTGTAATCTTTCCTTCATTAAAAAGAGGATTATTTTCTATAGATTTTCCGCCTTTAATTGAAATTGCTTCTGGGCAAACAGCACCTTCTTCAACTTCATATTCAAGTGTTTCTAATTCTTCAAAAGCTTCATCATAATCTGCTTTAATTTCATTTACCCTAACGCTAACTTGTGGAATTGCATTTAAGCCTGACATTATTTTCTTAGATATTGGTTCGCCATATTGCTTTATTAAAAGTCTTATCATCCAAGGTTCAAATGAAAATTTATATGCATATTCATCAATTTTATTTCCCGGAACCTCAATATCATCTGGATTCTTAGTGAAATTTCTAAGTATTCCATTTACTAATTTTGAATCACCTTCTGATATTGCTTTTGCTTCTTCTACCGCTTCATTACAAGCAGCATAGCTTGGTATTTTATCTAAAAAATTCATTTGATATATTGCTACTCTTAAAATATTTAAAGTATCTTTATTCATTAATTTTATATCTTTTACAAAGTTAGAAATTATAATATCTAATGTTTTTCTTCTTCTTAAAACTCCATATACAATTTCAGTTAGTAATGCTTTATCTTTATCGCTTAATTCTGATTCATTTAGTTCTTTTGATAGTATTATATTAGAATACGCTCCTTCATTTAAAACTCTATCTAATACTTTTACTGCTAATTCTCTACAATTCATATTCTACCTCTTCTTCAATCGTCTCTATTGCTAATTGCAATGAGTCTTATTAATTGTGATATTGCCATTAATGTTGCTGCTACGTACGTCATTGCTGCCGCATCTAAAACTTTTTGCGCGTTCTTTGTTTCATCTCCATATAAAATTCCTCTTGATTTTAATATATTTAAAGCTCTAGTGGAAGCATCAAATTCAACTGGTAATGTTATTAATTGAAACACTACTACTGCTGAAAACAAAACAATTCCGAGCATTGTAAGTCCTTTAAACCCCAGTAATACTCCTATAAGGAATAGTATCCAAGATATCTTTGAACTAATATTTACAACAGGTACTATTGAATTTCTTATGGTTAACGGTTTATATTTTTCTTTATGCTGAAGTGCATGACCGACTTCATGAGCTGCTATTCCTGCTGAAGATATAGTTCCACCAGCATAAACATCTGGAGATAGTCTAAGTATTCTACTTGAAGGATCATAATGATCACCAAGTTTAGTATTTACGACTTCTATTCTAACATCAGAGAGTCCTGCGGTGTCTAACATCATTCTTGCAACTTGCTGTCCAGTATATCCATTTATAGTTCTAACTTTACTGTATTTACTATAAGTACCATCAACTTTATTTTGTGCCCAAAATGAAATTATTATTGCTGGAATTAATATTATCATTGTAGGATCAAAAAATGAATAAAAAGGCATTTTACATCCCTCCGTTATCCTAAAATTATATTCTTATCTATTTCATGTCCATTTATATATTGTTCTATGGTTAATGGCTTACCATTTGGAAATTGTACTTTTTTTATAATAAGTACACCTTCTTTACATGCAACCTTTATACCATTTTTGCTTACATCTATAATTGTTCCAGGTTCCTTTGAATTCTCTTCATCTAAAGATTCTGTTTCATATATCTTCATTCTTTCATCCTTATAATCAGTATAAGCAATAGGCCAAGGATTTAAACCTCTTACTAAATTATGAATTTCCATTGAACTTTTATTCCAATTTATATTTGCAAGGTCTTTGTCTAACATTTTCGCGTAAAAAGTTTCTCCTTCTTGTTTTTGTAAAACTACACTTTCATTTGCAATACCTTCTATACTTTTAACTAAAAGATCTGCTCCTCGTACCATTAATATATCATGTAATTCTCCAGTTGTCATATAATTAGTAATTTCAACTTCATCTTTTAGAATCATATCTCCTGTATCTAATCCTACATCCATAAGCATTGTAGTATTCCCAGATACCTTTTCACCATTTATTATTACCCAATTTAACGGTGCAGCACCTCTATACATAGGTAGTAATGATGCATGAAGATTTATGCATCCATACTTAGGTATATCTAGTATTTCTTTAGTCAGAATTTGTCCAAATGCTACAACTATTATAAAATCAGGTTTCAATTCTTTTAATTTTTCAATTAAATTTAGATCTTCTTTAATTTTTATAGGTTGATATATTGGAATCCCATGTTTTAATGCTTCTTCTTTAACAGCCGAATATGCCATCTTTTTGCCTCTACCTTTTGGTTTATCTGGTTGAGTTAATACGGCAGTAACATCATATTCTTCAATTAATCTTTTTAAAGAAGGAACTGCAAAATCAGGAGTACCCATAAATATTATGTTCATTCTGTTTTTCTCCTGTCATTATTTATTTTTTTACTCTGTCAATAAATAAAGTTCCATTTAAATGATCGTATTCATGCAAAATAGCTCTAGCAAGAAGTTCTTCTGCTTCGATTTCAAATTTTTCACCTTTTTCGTTTAGAGCTATTGCTTTAACGTAATTAGGTCTCATAACTTCTTCTGTTTCTCCTGGTAGACTTAGGCAGCCTTCTTCATCTGTTTGTGAGCCACTTGTTTCTAGTATTTCAGGGTTTATAAATACTAATGGACCTTCTCCAATATCTATAACAAACAATCTCTTTAATATTCCAACCTGTGGTGCTGCGAGACCAACTCCATCAGCTTCGTACATTGTTTCCTTCATATCTTCAATTAAAGTTAATATTCTTTCATCTACTCCATTAACTTCTCTACACTTCTTTCTTAATACGTCGTCTCCAAATTTTCTTATATTTCTTAAAGCCATACTTAATCTTCCCCCTACATCATATTATTAGGATTAATATCTATACTAATCCTTATTTCATTATATACACTCTTATTTAATAGATAAAGTGTATCTTTCACTTTTTCACAAAACTCATCATCAAAATTTCCTTTTATTATTATTTGCCATCTATAATTTTCCTTCAACTTAGTAATAATACAAGGGACTGGTCCAAGTATAGTTAAGTCTTCTATTACTAATTTTTTCAAATTTCCTTCTAAAGTATACATGAAATTTTTTAGTTTTTCTTCAAATTTTGAAGAACCATTAATTAATAATATTTTACCAAAAGGAGGATTCCCCATCAACCTTCTGATGCTTATTTCTTCTTTAAATAGAGCTTCATAATCTTCTTCTTTAGCGTATTTTAAGCTATAGTGATTTGGTGTGTAACTTTGAACAATCACTTTGCCTTCTTCTTCACCACGACCCGCTCTTCCTGCAACTTGAGTTATTATTTGATACGTTCTTTCAGAAGCTCTATAGTCTGGTAAATTCAAAGACATATCAGCGGCCAGCACCCCTACTAAAGTAACATTTTTAAAATCTAATCCTTTTGACACCATTTGAGTTCCTATTAGAATATCTGCTTCTCCATTTTTAAATGAGTTATAAATGGACTCATGAGAATTTTTGTGTCTAGTTGTATCTACATCCATTCTTAATACTTTTGCACTCGGAAAATATTTTTTCACTTCTAATTCAACTCTCTCTGTCCCTGCCCCAAAAAATTTTACATATTTACTATTGCATTTTGGACACACTTTACTAACTTTTTCTGCTCTTCCACAATAATGACATATTAAATATCCATTCTTATGATACGTCATAGAAACATCACATTCCGGACACTTAAATACATATCCACAGCTTCTACATGATATAAAGGTGGAATAACCTCTTCTATTTAAAAATAAAATTACTTGTTTTTTATTTTTTAAAGTTATATCAATTTCCTCGAAAAGTCTTTTGCTGAATAAAGAAAGATTTCTATTTTTCAATTCTTCTCTCATATCTATTATTTGCATTTCAGGCATTTTATTCCCATTAACTCGATTTTTCATTTCTATTAATTTATATTCACCTTTAAGTGCTTTATAATAACTTTCAATGCTTGGAGTCGCTGATCCTAAAACTAATTTACAATTTTTAAGTTCACATATAAATTCACTTACTTCTCTAGTGTGATATTTAGGATTATGTTCTGATTTATAAGTATTTTCGTGTTCTTCATCAATTATTATAAGTCCAAGGTTTTGTAGCGGTAAAAATAATGCACTCCTTGCCCCTATAACTAATTTAGCTTTTCCAGTCTTCACTCTATACCATTCATCAAATCTTTCTCCATCACTTAGTCTACTATGAAATAATGCTACATCTT
This sequence comes from Bacillota bacterium, assembly GCA_021837545.1. The sequence goes on from JAKBFR010000018.1 coordinate 4,951, forward strand.
CTCCAAATCTCCCTTTAAATCTCTCAATCATTTGAGGCGTCAATGAAATTTCTGGCACCAAAACAATTGCACTTTTATCTTGATTTAACACGTCTTGAACGAGTCTCATATATACTTCTGTTTTTCCAGAACCGGTAACACCCTTTATAAGGAATTTTAACTTTGGTTCATTCAAAATAGTATTTAAACAATTCTCTTGTTCTTCGTTTAATACCTTATTATTATCATTTTCATATTTACGAGTATTATATCTAAAAACTACTTGTTCTTCCACTTTTAAGATATCTTTTTCTATAAGCTTATTTAATGAATATAAAGAAAATCCATCATTATCTGTAACTTCTGCTTTAGTATACACTGCATTATTATTAGCTATGAAGTTATATAGATTTACGTAATTTTCTTTTTTGAGTTCATCTACATTTATTTCTTTATTAATAGATATTACCTTTTTCTTTTTATTCTTTGAACCTTTCATAATACCAACTGGAATCATAAGACGAACAGCATCAATAAATTTACAAAGATACTTCTTTCTCAGAAACTCAATCATTGTAATATCTTCTTTAGTTAATATCGCCTCATCATCACATAAATTTAAAATATCTTTTACCTTATAATTAAAATTTATACACTCATCTTGCAATAATGCATATACGAATCCTTCTACTGGTTTACTTCGTTGTCCAAAAGGAACCTTAACTCTAAATCCTATATCTATATTTTCCATAAGTTCATAAGGCACTTTGTATGTAAATGGCCTATCTATCTCTAAGGCATCACTGTTTATAATTATTTCAGCATACATAATTTTTGCATCTACCACCTTACGCCCAATTTTTCCAATGTTTAATGTTTAATGTTTAATGTTTAATGTTTAATGTTTAATGTTTAAATAATTATATCATAATACTAAAATAATTCATTATTTATAACATAATGCTAAACTTCCATAAAAATTATTTTTTAATTTGAATTTAAACATTAATACTTTGATGTTCTTTTCACACTTTACTGTTTACATCACAAAAACTTCATTAATACTAATAAAGAAGCGCAAATTTCTAGCGCTTCTCAAAAATAATATCAAATAAATTACTTGCAATTTTTTCTTTACTCATCTTATCTAGCTGTATTTCTTTTCCTTCTTTCGATAAGATTATTACTTTATTATCTTCTGAGGCAAAACCAGTATCACTTGCAGTTATATCATTTGCTACAATATAATCTAAATTCTTTCTTTGAAGTTTAAGTCTAGCATTTTCTTTTAAATTTTGACTTTCAGCTGCAAACCCTACTAAAATTTGCTTTTCTTTTTTATTTCCAAGTTCCATTAAAATATCATTATCGCGAGTGAATTCTATACCTAAATCTCCTTCGCCTTTTTTTATCTTTTGGGTACTATAATTTTTAGGTTTATAATCAGCAACAGCTGCTGATTTAATTACTATATCTGCATCTTCAAATCGCTTTATAACTTCATTTTTCATTTCTTCGTTAGTTAAAACTTTAACAACATTAATGTTCTTAGGAACCTCTAGAGATGTAGGTCCAGTGATTAAAGTTACATTAGCGCCCCTATTTCGTGCTTCTTTAGCTATTGCATAACCCATTTTCCCAGTTGATCTATTTGTTATAAATCTAACTGGATCTATAGGTGCTATTGTTGGTCCTGCTGTTACAATAACGTTTTTGTTTAACAAATCTTTTTTTTCATAAAGTTCCATTAAAACTCTATCTACTATAACTTCTGGACTTTCAAGTTTTCCTTTTCCACTTGTTCCACAAGCAAGTCTACCTTCTGCTGGATCTATAAATTCATATCCAAAAGATTTAAGCTTTTTAATGTTATCTTGCACTATAGGATTTTCATACATATTTGTATTCATTGCAGGTGCAAAAATAACCTTAGCTTTTGTTGCCATTATTGTAGTTGAAAGCATATCATCAGCTATTCCATTTGCAACCTTTCCTATTATATTAGCAGTAGCAGGTGCTACTAAAAACACATCTGCTTTTTCTGCTAAACTTATATGTTGAATTTCAAAGGCTTTTGGTTCTGTAAACATATCACATGTAACCATATTTTGACTTAGAGATTGAAAAGAAAGTGGTGTTACAAATTTAGTAGCTGACTCTGTCATAATAACATTAACATTAACACCTTTTTTTATAAGTAAACTTACAATTTCCAAGGCTTTATATGCTGCAACGCCTCCACTTACTCCTATAACTACATTTCTGTTCATTTTATTTACGACCTTCTTCTATAACTTCAAATTCAAATGCATCTTTATCTAATTCATTAATTGCAATTGTTAAAGGTTTGTTTGATTCCACTGAAATTTTAGCATCAGAACCCTCAATTATTTGTCTAGCTCTCTTTGATGTTAACATTACCAAAGAATATCTATCATGTATTTTTTCTAATAAGTCCACCACTGATGGTTCAATCATAGAGTTGTTCATTTATCATGCCCTCCTTTGAATTTAATATACTGTGTTTTATTCTATCTACTCTGCATTTTTCAGCAGATATTATAGCTTCTAATTTTTCAACTGCGATCTCAACTTTATCATTTACGACTGCATAATTATATTTAGAAATATAATTTATTTCTTTATATGCAGAATTAAATCTTTTCATTAAAGATTCTTGAGTTTCGCTTCCTCTATTTATAATTCTTTGTTTTAACTCTTGCATAGATGGCGGAAGTACAAATATAAAAACTCCCTCTTCTGTATTTTCTTTTACTTTTAATGCACCTTGTATATCTATTTCTAGAATAACATCTTTTCCACTTTCTAATATATCTTCAACATTAGACTTTGGTGTGCCGTAATAGTTATCATATACTTCGGCATATTCAAGAAAATCATTAGATTTTATCTTTTCTTCAAAATTTTCTTTAGACATAAAATAGTAATTAATGCCTTCTAATTCTCCTTTTCGTGGAGCTCGTGTAGTTGCAGATACAGATAAAGCTACATTTTTATTTCTATCCATAAAGCTTTTACATATAGTACCTTTTCCGGCTCCTGATGGTCCTGATATAACTATTAATAAACCTCTTCCGTCAATTGTCATTATTCATCAACCTCATCAACTGCTATATCATCTTTAGTTGCTAATCTATGAGCTACCGTTTCAGGCTGAACTGCTGATAATATAATATGATCACTGTCTGTTATTATAACCGCCCTAGTTCGTCTTCCATAAGTAGCATCTATTAACATCCCTCTGTCTCGTGCTTCTTGAATAATTCTTTTAATAGGCGCTGATTCTGGGCTCACAATTGCAACTAATCTATTTGCAGAGACTATATTGCCAAAACCTATGTTTATTAACTTTATTCCCATTTTTTCCTCCTAATTATTCAATATTTTGAACTTGTTCTCTTATTTTTTCAATTGCATTCTTCACTTCTATAACTTTATTAGTCATATCTATATCTGTTGATTTAGATGCTATAGTATTAGCTTCTCTATTCATTTCTTGAATTATAAAATCCAATTTCCTTCCAATTGTCTCATTTAAATCCAAAGTACTCCTCATTTGACTTAGATGGCTTTTTAGTCTAGTTATTTCTTCATCTACAGCTGCCTTATCAGAAAGAATTGCAACTTCAAGGGCTATTCGACTTTCATCTATGTCTACTCCAGATAATAATTCACTTAATCTTTCTTCAAGCTTTTTTTTGTAGTTTTTAGGGATGCTATCTGCTACTTTTTCAATTTCCTCAACATATATCTCTATTATTTGAAGTTTTGATAAAATATCTTCCTTTAATTTTTCGCCTTCTTTACTTCTCATTTCTTCCATGAGATTAAGAGCTGACTCAATTAATGGAGAAATTTCATTGAAAATATTATCCAAATCTTCTTCTTGTTCTTCTATATTAATCACATCTGGAAATCTAGCTATTTTTGTTGCAGATATATCATCTATAACATTTAATTGCTTTTGTATTTGTTTTAAACATTCATAATAATTCTTAGCTAACTCCATATTTAAAGTTGCTTTTCCAATATCATTCCTGTAATTCTTGTAATTAATAAAAACATCAACTTTACCTCTATTTAATTTTTTACTAATTATATTTCTTATTTTTTCTTCTAATGCAAGCATCATTCTAGGCATTCTAATATTTATATCTAAATATCTATGATTTACACTTTTCATTTCTATTGAAAAGCAAGAATCCTTGCCTTCTTCGCTTTGAGCCCTTCCAAAACTAGTCATACTTTTTATCAACTTAACACCTCCTTCTAGATAGTTTCACTAATTCAATATACTAATCATAAGTTAAATTGTTGTTTACTGTCAATGTTTTGTTCACATATTGTTAACATTTTTTAATTCACAGTTCTTAATGCACAATTTAGATACAATTTTCTACAAAATCGAATTATTATTATTATTATTATTATTATTATTATATATAAGGATGTCATGATATTTCTTATTTGTTCTAATTATTACTAATCCATTCTTGGATTTGTTCATTTATTGTGAATTCTATAAAGTGAAAATCTTATAATTTCCTAGGAAATAAAAAAATTGCTTAACAACTATTTTCCAAATCATTGTTAAGCAATCTCAATTAGTATGAATTATTTTTTGGCAGGTCGGCGTATCCTGCATCTCTGTTTACTAAAATTAGCGCGTGAGGAGCCTTTTCTCACCTCAAAAAATAAGTTTTTTATAGATATATCATAATATATTTTCTTTTAATTCAGTATCGTCAATTCTAATTAATCTTCCCCTATAGATTCTCGAATTCATTTTTGATAACATTATGGGATATATTGTTGCTACATATATATATTGTTCATTCAAATCAATTTCTAACCCCAAAAGTAAAATAATATTATCAACCTTCTTTACTAATTCAAGAGAATTTTTCTCTCCCCGTTTATAATTTAATCCGACATATTCAGGTTCTTCTATTACCTTTTCTATAATATCTATTATATTTTCTCTCATTCTTTTTGTGAGCTGTCTACCATGTCTTTTCTTTATATGATTTATTACACCTGGAGAGGCATAGACATTTTTAGGTAGATCAAGCTCTAAGAGTTCACTTATAGAGCTTTTTATTTTACCAACTTTCTTATAAGCTTTATACTCTCTTTTCATAATACCCCTCTTTTACATCCTTTCTTTTATTATATACGAATACTATGTATTTTGACTTATTAAATAAAAAAAATCATAGGACATATGAAATTAGATTCAGCTGAAGCATAAAACTCCAGCTGAAAAGTTTCACTTTATGTCAGACAAGGATGTATGTTTACTCTCTAGCGAATTATCAGATGAACACGAACATTCTCTATCAGTGTTTTTCATTTATCTTTTTAAAGGATTATACAAATCAATCCGCCATTACCTTCATTAATAATTTTTTGTAGAGTCTTTTGAATTTTAACTTGAACATCTTCTGGCATCTTATATAGTTTGTTTTGTAACCCTTCCTTTACTAACACTTCTAAGGATTTTCCAAACATGTTACTTTGCCAAAGCAGTGCTGGATCTGTTGCAAATTGATCAAGTAATCCTTTTACAAGTTCTTCTGATTCCTTTTCGGATCCCATTATAGGACTTATTTCGGTTTTTATATCACATTTTATAAAATGCAAGCTTGGAGCACTCGCTTTTAATTTTACTCCATATTTATTCCCTTGTTTAACTATTTCAGGTTCTTCAAACTTCATTTCTGCAAGTTGTGGCGCAACTAACCCATATCCAGTTTCTTTCACATCTTCCAATGCATCTTTTACTTTATCGTATTCACATTTAGCGTGAGTTAAATCTTTAATTATCCCAAGCAAATCACTTTCTGAATTGACTTCTAAATCACATATTTCACTAAGAACTTTATAAAAAATCCCATCTTTTGGTTTCATAAGTACTTTTGCCATTCCATTTCCCAAATTAACCTCTTTTATTGTGGCTGTTCCCATGAAATCTTCTTCTTCAAAATTATTTAAACAATACTTAATATCTCTTACTTTCGAAACATCTTGACTCATGTTCATAATTATGTTAAAGAAGTCTTTTTTTAGCCAATGGTTACATTCTAATTTCTCTAACCATTCAGGCATATCAATATTAATTTCTTTTATAGGAAACTCTTTAAGTACATGTTTAAATACATCTTCGATATCTTGTTCTTCCATATTATAGACATCCATAACTTGTACAGTCACATTATATTTATCTTCTAATTCTTTCTTCAACACTTTAGTTTCTTGGGAATTAGGTTTACTTGTATTTAGAACAACAATAAATGGTTTATTTAAGGACTGTAATTCATATATTACTCGTTCCTCTGCATCTACATAATCATTCCTATCTATTCCTGTTATGCTACCATCTGTTGTTACTACAAGGCCTATTGTAGAATGATCCTTTATTACCTTCCTTGTTCCAATTTCGGCAGCATCTTCAAATGGTATCTCATAATCAAACCATGGTGTATGAACCATTTTGCTTTCCTCTCCATCTAAATAACCTAAAGCGCCTTTTACAATATACCCTACACAATCAACCATTCTTACTTTAAATTTAATTTCATCTCCTAAATTTATTTCGACTGCCTCATTAGGTACAAACTTAGGTTCTGTTGTATGAATATTTTTCCCTGATCCACTTTGTGGTAATTCATCTTTTGCTCTTTCCTTTTTATAAGTATTATCGATTTTAGGTATTACCATAAGATCCATGAATTTTTTTATAAATGTAGATTTTCCAGTTCTAACTGGTCCTACAACTCCCACATATATGTCCCCTTGGGTTCTATCTGCTATATCTTTGTATATGTTAAAATTATCCACTCAGTTCCCTCCTATATTCTTTTTACCAATATATATATATTCATTCTAATTTTAAAATATACACACCCATAAAAAAAAAGTGCGCACATATAAAAATAGAACTAACTCGCTAAAAGCGACGGCTGTTTTTTCTCATAATACTAATTTGAAATTCATAGTTTCATATTGCAATAAAATATGGCAAAATAAAAAGATGTTGTTGACAGCAACATCTTTTTATTTTGTAACACATCCTCTTTATATACTTCGAAAGGAGTGTTAATGAAAATGACTGAATTACAAGCCAATTTTCATAAAGATTTAGTAATACGTGGATTTACAGAATCCACTATTAAAAATTACCTACTAGTTGTTGGTGAATTTGAAAAATTTGTATCATTATCACCCGAGCTTTTCGAAGAAAAGCATGCGGTAAATTTTCTATATGATTGTATCACAAATAGAAAGTTAAAAGAAGATACTGTTAACTATAAAAATTCAATAATAAAATTCCTCTTTGTTGTTACATTAAATAAGGAATGGAATAATTTAAAAGTCCCACGAATGAAAAAGAGAAAAACTCTTCCGGTAGTACTTTCTAAAAGTGAGATTAAAGAGTTTCTTGATTCTATTGATAATCTGCGCTATAAAACAATTTTCTCCGTAATTTATTCTGGTGGTCTAAGATTAAGTGAAGTTGCGAAATTAAAAGTTACGGATATTGATAGTAACGACATGAAAATAATTGTTAGAGATGGTAAAGGGAAAAAGGATAGACATACTTTATTAGCACAAAGCACTCTTATACTTTTAAGAGAATATTGGAAAATGTACAAGCCTAACAATTATTTATTTCTTGGAAAAGATGGTGTAAATCACTTAAAAAATAGAGCAATTCAACTTGCTTTTATAAAATATCTAAATAAAACTAATATTAAGAAGAAGGCTCATATTCATACTTTACGCCATTCTTTCGCTACGCATCTTTTAGATGCAGGTACTGATATAATTTATATTCAAAGATTACTGGGACATTCTAGCATAACTACAACAACAGTATATCTTCATTTAAGAGATTATAGAGTCTTAAAAATACAAAGTCCGGCTGATTTATTAGATGAATAAAAAAAAACACTTTCAAAATATATTGAAATTTTATGGTGAAGAGTATTTTAAAAAACATAATCTTCCTAGCTATATTAGAAAAACGTTAGTTGATATAGAATCTTGTAGAACATCACAATTAGGAGGACACATAGACCAATGTGATGACTGTGGTGATATTAGAATATCTTATAATTCTTGTAGAAACAGGCACTGTCCTAATTGTCAAACACTAGCAAAAGAAAAATGGATTTTTAATCAAGAAAAACATCTTCTTCCGGTTGGGTATTTTCATATGGTTTTTACGATTCCAAATGAATTCAATACTTTAATGCTACTAAATCAAAAAGTTATGTATAATGTACTATTTAAAGCTGTTTCTGAAACTTTGCTAGAATTAGCAAAGGATAAAAAATATTTAGATGCTGACATAGGAATAACAACTATTTTACATACATGGGGACAAAATCTAATGTATCATCCACATATTCATTGTATAGTTCCTTCGGGCGGTTTAAGTAATTTAGGAAATAAGTGGAATAGCTCTAAGGATAAATTTTTTATTCCAGTAAAAGTTTTGTCTAGAAAATTTAGAGGAAAATTTTTATTCTATTTTAAAGAAGAATTTAAAAATAAACAATTTAAGTTGAATAAAAATACAATGGAATTTAACAATAATCTGCTATATAAAGATTTTATAAATGAAATGTATTTAAAAGAATGGGTAGTTTATTCAAAAGCTCCATATAAAAATGCTTCACATGTACTGCAATATTTAGGAAGATATACTCATAGAGTTGCAATATCCAATAATAGAATAATTAATATTAAAGATAATGTAGTCACTTTTGAATGGAGAGACTATAAAGATAACAATAAGAAAAAGATTATGTCACTATCATCAAATGAATTTATTCGCAGGTTTATTACTCACATACTACCATCTGGATTTGTTAAAATACGTCATTATGGATTAAATAGCAATAGAAATTTAAATACAAAATTAAAAAACTGTAAAATATTATTAAAAGTATATACGCAGAATGAAAATAAAGAGGTGCTGTCGACAGCGGAGCTATTTTTAAAAATTACAGGTATTAACATATGTAAATGTAAAAATTGTGATAATGGTAATTATATAAGAAAAAATAAGATTGAGCCTCGGAGCACATCGCCACCTTTAATAAAAGGAGCAATTAAATAATGTGCTTAATTATGGGGAGGGGGAATTTATACACTTTTTAAAGATATTTAATATATTTTTGATCAGAAAGTTTTAAAAATTATAAAAAAGCAAAAATTCTAAGGATATGAAAATTAATGATTCTCCATAGCAAATCGCTACGCGGTTCGGCGCTTTTATCGACTTCGTTCTAGGATAGATTGCAAACCTGAGCAGTAAAACAAAGAAATTTATGCTATATTTTAAATTAACATAAATTTCTTATTTTACTGCTATTTTTTAGTTGCTCAGCTTCGCAATCAATGCTATTCAGAGTGCGAAGCACAATACGGAACTTATTAAGCACAACAAGAACTTTTTACTTATTCTAAACAAAAAAATTCTAAAATAACTGTAACCACTTTTATATATGGTTACAATTATTTTAGAATTCTGTAGACAAATGGATACCATTGTACTTATTCATCAATTAAATGGTAATTTGAAAGTACTAATTGTCAATATTCAATGCTCAATTTTCAATTGTTAACCATTGAGCAGTGAGCATTGAGAATTGATCATTGATAATTAATCACCAAATATAAATACATTTACAATGTTGGTATAATCCCTACCATTAAAATGTTTCACTTTTTTTATCTCTGTTCATAAGTTCATCAATAATTGTTTTAGTATCCTTACCTTCAAATAAACCTTTGTATAGTCCATCTGTTATAGGCATTGATATAGCAATCTTTTCTTTTAATTGATAAAAAGCTCTACATGCTTTTACACCTTCAACAACCATGCCTATTTCTTTTAAAGCCTCTTCAACTGACATTCCTTGACCGATTAAAAAACCTGCTCTTCTATTTCTTGAATGCATTGATGTACAAGTAACTATTAAATCCCCCATACCAGTTAATCCATAAAAAGTTTCAGCTTTTCCGCCAAGTGCTATTCCAACTCTAGTAATTTCTCTCATACCTCTTGTAAGAAGTGCTGCCTTTGTATTATCTCCATATCCAAGGCCATCAATAACGCCTGCTGCAAGTGCTATTATATTTTTTACAGCTCCACCAACTTCAACTCCAATTATGTCATCATTAGTATAAATTCTAAAATATGAAGTCATAAATAAATCTTGAACATCCGCTGCATATTTCATGTTTTTAGATGTACTTACAATGGTAGTCGGAAGCTTCATTGCAACTTCTTCTGCATGACTCGGTCCCGATAAAATAACTATTGGATTATCTAACTCTTCTTCAATTACAACTGATAATCTTTTATCACTATTTTCTTCAATTCCTTTAGCAATTGAGATTATTGGTATATCCTTAGATATTTTTCCTCTTATCATCTTGCACATACTTCTGATAACATGAGAAGGTACTGATAATACTATATAATCAGCACCTTCAACTGCTTCTTCAATATTATTGAATGCAGTTACACCTTTTGGAAACATTAATTCTTTCATATACTTTTCATTTTTTCTCTTAATATTTATTTCATTAACAACATTTTGATCTCTGTCGTATATATTAACAATATTATTTTTTTCTGCAAGTAGAACAGCTAAGGCACTTCCAAAGCTTCCACCGCCTAGAAAAGTAATTTTACTCATAATTATTCCTTTCTTGATCTATATTCTATTTGTATACCAGTTCCTTTAAAATCAAAACTATTTCTTAGTTGATTTTCTAAATATCTCTCATATGAGAAATGTCTAGCACTTTCATCATTTACAAAGAATACAAACTTTGGTGGTTTAGTTGCAACTTGAGTTGCATAGTAAATTTTCATTCTCTTACATGAAACTGTAGGTGGTTCTTTCATAAGAACTGCCTTACTTACAACATCATTTAATATTCCTGTTGAAATTCTCTTGTTATAATTATCGTAACAATATTTTGCCATTTTAAGCACCTTATTAGTTCTTTGTCCTGTTAATGCAGAAATAAATAAATATTCAGCATAACTTAAGAACTTTAAGTTTCCTTGTAATTCCTTTTTAAATTTATCTAAAGTTTTACCATCTTTTTCAACTAAATCCCATTTGTTAACAATGACCATAATAGCTTTTCTAAGTTCATGAGCATATCCTATTATCTTTTCATCCTGCTCTGTAACACCATCTGTTGCGTCTATCATAAGTATACAAACATCCGCTCTTTCAATTGCAGTATAAGTTCTTATAACACTATATCTCTCAATTTCTTCCTTTACCTTGCTCTTTCTTCTAATTCCTGCAGTATCAACCAAGATAAATTTACCTTCTTCAGTTTCTAAATAACTATCTATTGCATCTCTTGTAGTTCCTGGAATATCAGAAACTATTACTCTTTCCTCACCAAGCAACTTATTTATTAAAGACGACTTTCCTACATTAGGTTTACCAATCATAGCTATTCTAACATATTCATCCTCATCCGTATCGTAAATTGATTTATCAAAATTCTTAACTACTTCATCAAGCATATCTCCAAGTCCTAGTCCTTGGCCTGCTGATATTGTTATAGGTTCACCTATTCCTAAATTATAAAACTCATATGCATTATTTTCATCTTTTAAATTGTCAACTTTATTAACTACTAAAACTACAGGTTTTTTGCTCTTTCTAAGCATAGTTGCAACTTCATTATCAGCTGCTGTTAATCCTTCTTTTCCGTCAACTATAAATATTATTACATCTGCAGTTTCAATTGCAATGTTTGCTTGTCTTCTCATTTGTTTTACTATAATGTCCTGGTTTTCTGGTTCAATACCCCCTGTATCTATCATAGTAAAGTTATAATTTAGCCATTCAGCCTCTGCATACACCCTATCTCTTGTAACTCCTGGTGTATCCTGTACTATTGAAATTCTTTTTCCTGCTAATTTATTAAATAATGTTGATTTACCAACATTTGGTCTCCCAACTATTGCAACTATCGGTTTAGCCATTTTTATTATTCCTCCTATTTGTATTCATTTAGTTTTTCAATTAAATCTTCTCCTGTGTAATCTACAACTATAACCTTCACATTCAAAGCTAATTCAATATCTTTTATTTTCATATTATCTAACATAATTTGTTCATCAGAATCTGCGAGTTCATATCCTTTTCTAAACATATTATTAGACATAATTAAATATTTACTATTTATTATACCCTTCATTTGATCTATTATATCAGTTCCTGTTAAAAGTCCAGCTATAGTAATTGAATCTCCAAAGTAATTATTTACTATTGCATAAACATCTATCTTTATATTGGGATTCTTCTTTTTTATTTTATTACTGGCTTCTAAAAGCTCATGATAAGCCAAAGTTCCTGTAACAATAGTGAAACTTTCATTAATACTAATATCTAAATTTTCTAAAGTATCATCTATCGCATCTCTAAAGCATCTTACCATTCCTATTCCATCTTCTATTTGATGATAATCATCATAAAAGTCTTGACTCGGAATTTCTTTTCCTGCTACAAGATAAAATTCATCTGATAATCTAACAAATGGTTTTCCTACTTCCTTCATATATATATCCTGAAGTTTTTTGACTCTTTCAATTTCTTCTATAGACTCTTCTTTTGTATATGTATTAATATGTTTAAGTCCTTGTCTAAATTTAGTTACGCCTATTGGCACTACTGCAACATCTGAAACCTCTGGATATAATGTATATAAATCTTTAATTGTTCTGTTAAGTTCATCTGCATTATTGATTCCCGGAACAGAAACTATTTGTGCATTCATTGTAATTCCTGCATCTGCTAATTTTTTCATTCTTTCAAATACTTTCCCCGCAAATCTATTATTAAGCATTTGAACTCTAAGATCTGGATTTGTTGTATGAACAGATACATTTATAGGGCTTATGTGATATTGTATTATTCTGTCAATATCTTCGTCTTTCATATTAGTTAATGTAACAAAATTACCTTGTAAAAAAGATAATCTTGAATCATCATCTTTAAAATATAATGATTCTCTCATACCATTTGGAAGCTGATCTATAAAACAAAATATGCATTTATTACTGCATGTTTTTGCTTTATCCATTATACCTCCACCAAATTCTATACCTAAATCTTCACCATATTCTTTTTCAATCTCAATTTCCCATATTTCTCCACTGGCCTTTTCTACTTCCAGAATGATTTCTTCATCTGCTGATAAAAATTTATAATCTATAATATCATTTATTTTATTATCATTAATAGATAATAAAACATCATTTACTTCAATCCCTACTTCTTCTGCAATTCCATTTGAGATTATTTTCGTTATAATATTTTTCATCTTTTCACTCCCAATTATAACATAGTTATCCTTGTTATATTACATTAATCCCTTAGTTAAGTCAATAAGGCATATTTATAACTACATATTAAACAATATTTTTTAATATATATATAATTGTATATTAAATCAAAGCAAAAATATTAATGCACAATTCACAATACTTAATTAAGGCCTATAAAAATAAAATTTTTATTATAAATCACATAACGAAAAGTTAGAATCGAAATTTAGAGTTAAAATTCAAAAATGATGCTCCAAAAATAAGAGTATAAATTTGAACTTTCATAGGGAGTGGACACAAGTCTTTCTTCCTATATATTTCGCTCTTTGAATTTTCGTCTCGAGATTATTCCTTAATTATGAATTGTACATTGTGCATTGATTTTAAGTATATCTATAAATATCTAAAAAAATAATTAATTCAACTTACTTATTTTTCAAATAACCCTTTATATTTACTTTCTATTCATTTAGATCTACATATGCTCCGCTTTTAGAATAAATAGTCCATTCACAAATATTCGTTACATGATCTCCTATTCTTTCTAAATATTTTATTACAAATAAAAGTCTAATTCCTTTTTCAATTAAACTTTCATCCAATTTTATTTCACTAATGAATTTGGTAAATAACGCTTGATAAAATGAATCTATCTCATCGTCCTTCTTGCAAATTTTATATGCCAGCTCATCATCATCATCAATATGAGCATTTATAGCTAACCCTATCATTTCTCTTACTTTTTTTTCCATTTCCCACAATGTTTCCGAACTTCGCCCAAATGACTTTATATTTCCATCCATTTTTTTAGTTATCTTGCATATATCCACAGCATGATCTGCCATTCTCTCTAAATCGGTTGCTATTTTTGATGCTGTCATTACCTTCCTCAAATCCGTTGCTAAAGGTTGTTCTGCTGCAATAAACTTAATACATTGCTCATCTATTAACTTTTGCAATTCATCAATCTTATCATCCCCATTAATAATGTTATCTGCTAATTCTTCATCATGATTCTTTAGGCTAAGCATACTTTGGCATATTTGTTGTTCTACCAAGTTAGCCATAGTTAATAATTGTTTGTTTATATTGTTTACCCTAATATTTTGTGATCCTCTTGTCATTGTACTATACACCTCTCTAACCAACTCTATTTTTACATATTTTTCTACTATAATAATTATATTATTTTACATTAATATATTAATTAAGTCAATAAGAGCATGGCTATCAGTTCTCCTCATATTATTATAATATAATAAAAATAAAAAATATTCTCAAAAAAATAATCTTCAGGTGAGACAATTGTATTCCTTGTTAAGAAAATCCCACCTGAAGCTAATGATAACTTTATTCATTTAAATCTACATAAACTCCGGTCTTAGAGAAAATAGTCCATTCACATATATTAGTTACATGATCCCCTATTCTTTCTAAATGTTTTATTACAAATAACAATTGAGTTCCTTCATGAATCAAACTCTCATCTACTTTGATTGCATTAATTAAAGCAGCAAACAAAGACTTATAAAGTGCATCTACCTCATCATCTCTCTCACAAATCCTATATGCCATTTTATCATCTTCATTAATATATGAATCTATAGATGATTTAATCATAGCTCTTACTTTTTTATCCATTTCCCACAACTCATCAGAATTTTTTTGAAACGATTGTACATTTCCAACTAATCGCTTTGTTATCTTGCATATATCTACCGCATAATCTGCCATTCTTTCTAAATCTGTTACTATCTTTGAGGCAGTAAATACTCTTCTTAAATCTGTTGCAAGTGGTTGTTCCGTTGCAATAAATTTAATACATTCCTCTTCTATTGTTTTTTGCATATCATCTACTTTATCATCATTTTTAATAACTTGATCAGCTTTTTGTATATCATAATTCTTTAAACTAACCATGCTTTCATATATTTGTTTTTCCACTAAACTTGCCATATTTAACAATTCTCTGTTTATAATTTTTACCCGTACTTCTTGAGATCCTCTTGTCATATTAACCAATACTCCTTTCTAACCAAATCTACCTGTAATATAATCTTCAGTTCTCTTATCTCTTGGATTATAAAATATATCTTCAGTTTTTCCATATTCAATAACTTCACCATTTAAGAAGAAAGCAGTTTTATCAGCTATTCTTCCTGCTTGTTGCATATTATGAGTTACAATTATTACTGTGTACTTTTTTTTCAATTCATCCATAAGTTCTTCCATTTTTCCAGTAGATATAGGATCTAATGCTGATGTTGGTTCATCCATCAAAATTACTTCTGGTGAAACTGCTAGTGTTCTAGCAATACATAGTCTTTGTTGCTGACCACCTGACATTCCAAGAGCACTTGACTTTAATCTATCCTTAGCTTCATCCCAAAGTGCTGCTCCTTTTAAACTTTTTTCTACAATTTCATCTAGAATTTTTTTATTTTTGATTCCATGTATTCTAGGTCCATATGCAATATTATCATAAATAGACATTGGAAATGGATTTGGTCTTTGAAACACCATACCTATTCTTTTTCTTAAAGATATCTCATCATAATCTTTATATATATCCTTGTCTTCAAAAAAAACTTGCCCTTCGATTCTTACAATTTCAATTAAATCATTCATTCTATTTAAAGTTCTTAAAAAAGTTGATTTTCCACAACCTGAAGGTCCAATAAGTGCTGTAACCTCATTTTTATTTATAGACATATTTATACCTTTTAGAGCTTTATTATCTGCATAATATAAACATAAGTCTTTAGTTTCTATAATATTCATACGCTTCTCCTACTTCCCACTATAAGATTTCATTAATCTATTTCCAAGCAATCTTGCACCAATATTAAATAAAAGAACTGCAATTATAAGTACGGCTGCTGTTCCATTCGCTATTTGAGATGCATCAGGTACTATTCCCTCTGAATTTAACTTCCATATATGAACTGCTAAGGTTTCTGCTGGTCTAAAAAGTGAAAATGCTGAACTATTTCCAGCTAAACTTATTGAATTGAAGTTCAAACTTTTGGAACTTAACCCTGCAGTATACAAGAACGCTGCTGCTTCACCAAATATTCTTCCAGCTGCCAATATTATTCCAGTTAATATTTCAGCCATAGCTGTTGGTACTGTAAGCTTTGCCAAGGTTTGCCATCTAGTTGCTCCAAGACCAAGTGAAGCTTCTTTTACTCTTTTACTTGCTGCTATTATAGCATTTTCAGAAATTCTAGTCATAGATGGTATGTTTAATATACTTACTGATAAAGCTCCTGCAAGTATTGAGTATCCCCATCCTGCCATATTAACAAAAACTAACAATCCAAACATACCTATAACAATAGAAGGTAGAGAAGATATTGTTTCAAGAGACATTCTTATAAATCTAAGAACTGGTCCCTCTTTTGCGTACTCTGCTAAATAAATGCCAGCTCCAACTCCAATTGGAATTGTAATTATTAAAGAAACAACTAACATATAAAATGAATTGAACAGTTGTGGTCCTATCCCACCACCAACTCCTGTTAATTTTGGCTTACCAAATAAAAATGAAGGCTTTAGCATACTTCCGCCTTTATATAAAATGTATAAGATAAATGCACCAAGTAAAAATACTACGAACATACTTATTATATAAAATATTATCGTTGCAATCTTATCAACTTTTTTTGCATCCACTATGCTTCACTCCTTTTTTCAATCATTCTAACTATAACTATAAAGATAAATGAAATCACAAGTAAAATCAACGCTAAAGTCCATAGTGCATCATTCCATGCTGTTCCACCAACTGTATTAGCCATATCCATCGTTATAATACTTGTAAGTGTTGACATTGAAGAAAAAATTCCATCTGGTATTTTTACAGTATTACCAATAACCATTTGTACTGCTAACGCTTCTCCAAAAGCTCTTGCTATACCAAGCACAACTCCTGTAAGTATTCCAGTTTTTGCACCAGGAACTATAACCCTAGAAATTGTTTGCCATCTTGTTGCTCCAAGTCCATAAGATGCTTCAATATGATCTTGAGGTATAATTTTTATAGCATCAATTGCTAACGTTGCTATAGTAGGTAATATCATTAATGAAAGAACTAAGATTCCTGCAATTAATGAAAATCCCATTCCTGTAAAATTATCTTTAATAAATGGAACTAATACGGAAATACCAACCCATCCATAAACAACAGAAGGTATTCCAACTAATATTTCTAAAGATGGCTTGATTATCTTCTTTCCAAATTTACTAGATATAACATTCACAAAAATTGCCACGGCAATAGCAATAGGTGCACTTAAAATCACAGCACCTACTGATACAAATGTTGAACCTAATATGAAAGCTAGCGCTCCAAAAGAAGGTTCTCCACCTTTATTCGGACTCCAATTATTTGTAAATAAGAATTCTGTGATGCTATATCCATCTGACGTAAATATTCTTAGTCCTTTTGATGCTATAAATACTATAATTGATATTGTTATAATTATTATTAGTATTCCACATAGTCCTGCAAAGCCTTGACCTAAATATTCATTCTTAAGCCTTTCTTTAAAACTTCTTTTTTCCATCTTCTACTCATCCTTTAATTGAATTATTTTACTTTCATTTCAGCTCCTGAAATGAATCCTAAACTTTCTACATTAGAACTATTATCTTTACTTGTTACAAATTCAATAAAACTCTTAGCTACTCCTGTTGCCTCTCCTTTAGTATACATATGACCCCATGACCAGAATTTATAAGATCCATCAGTTATATTTGCTTTATCAGAAGCTACACCATCTATTTTTACTGCTTTTAAAATATCTTGAGCTTCCTTTGTATTCATATATGAAAGGCCTAAATAACTAATTGCGCCATCATTTTCTTTCATCGCACTTAATACTGCACCATTTGAATCTTGAGTTATTCCTAAAGAATCATTTTCTAGAGACTTATCTCCACCAAGTATTGTCTTTTCAAAAGTTGCTCTTGTTCCTGAACCTGCTGTTCTATGTATTAATAAAATTTCTTTATCTGGGCCTCCAATAGCCTTCCAGTTAGTAATTTTTCCAGAGAATACATCTTTAATTTGAGCTGAAGTTAAATTGTCTAATCCGAGTGATTTACTTACTACAACACCAAATCCTTGTGCTACAACTTTATGATCAACTAATTCTTTTGCCTTTGCTGCATCTAATTTTTCTTCTGCATATACATCGGAGTTTCCAATATCTACTGTTCCACCTAATACTTGAGTAAGACCTGTACCAGATCCACCAGCTTGAGCTCCAATTTCTGCATCAGGATTTTTTTCATTAAAACTTTCAACTGTTTTTTCCATTAGTGGTAATAATGCTGATGAGCCACTAACTGTTATAGACCCACTTAATTCGCTTGTTCCAGATTGGTCATCACTTGTCGATGTGTTTTTTCCACATCCTACCATTACGCTTCCTACCATTACTGCTACTAAAGCACTTACTATTAATTTTAATGCTCTTTTTTTCATTATTATTTACCTCCATTAATTAATTATATAGTATATAGATTTCCATACTTTCCTCATTATATATTCTATAATATGCCCTTTTAGTTAATCTATTATTATATTTATGTTAAGTTATATTAAAAGAATGTTAAGAAAATTTAACATTCCAGATGAAGTAAATACTAAATTTCTGCCTTTTTGCCCAAACACGTTTCTAAATATATGGTATTTTTACTTCAAAAGTCGTTCCTTCTCCAATTTCACTTTTAACATTAATTTCTCCGTTAAATATTTTAACAATATGCTTTACAATAGCTAACCCAAGACCTGTTCCACCTTTTTTCCTTGACTTATCTACTCTATAAAATCTTTCGAATATTCTTGATATATCCTCCTTAGGTATTCCTATTCCATTATCTGTTATTCTCAAGCAATAGTATTCATCTTTACTATAACTCAACACTTCTACTTGTCCTGAAGTGTCTTTTGAATATTTTATTGCATTTTCAATCAAGTTTAAACCTAATTGATAGAATTTATCTCTATCTCCTAGAATGCATTCACTATTATTATTTTGAAATTCTAATTTAATATTTTTATTAATTGCACTCTTTCTCATAATGTTTAGGACTTCTTCAATTACTAATCCCGGTTCAAACTCATTAATATCAGCAATTAAATTACTTTCAATATTTGATAATACTAATATATCATTTATGAGTCTTGATAACCTTTCAGCTTCCTTATCTATGATATCCAAAAACTTTTCTCTTGTCTCTTCATCTTTAACAAATTTTAATGTTTCAGCAAATCCCTTTATGGATGTTAAAGGAGTTTTTAATTCATGAGATACATTAGCAACAAACTGACTCCTCATAAGTTCGACTCTGTTTATATCCGTAATATCTTGGAATGTTATGACTTTACCTATACTCTCCACACCATCAAACATTTCTGATTTTTTAATTTTAAAATCTCTTTCTATAGGATGAAGTAGTTTTATTTCTTTATCATTTTCTTCTTCTTGTTGTAAAAATTTATTTATATCATAATCATTCACATAATCTAACAAACATTGACCAACAATATTTTTCTTTATTCCAAGTAATGATTCTGCACATGGATTAATCGAAATCACACTATCACAATTATCCACTGCTACAACGCCACTTTCCATACTTTTTAATATTGATTCAATTTTTGTTTGTTTTTCTATAACTTCACGAATCTTTATCTGTAATTGTTCAGCCATATTGTTAAAACTATTTCCCAGTGTGCCTAGTTCGTCATTACTTCTAACGTCAGCTCTTATTTTATAATCTCCATGGGTCATTTTTAACGTTACGCTTTCTAATTCTTTTACTGGTTCAACTATTTTTTTAACCAATCTCAAAGATAATACTGTAGAGAATGTAATAACTAAAATTAATATTATTATGCAATAATTAATATTTTCTTTTTGTAATATAGTTATTGTATATACAGGTACAGCACTTCTAATTATATAATTATTATCCAATTTAGTTGCACAATAAATTAAGTTAGCTTTAATTGTATTACTATATCTTCTTGAATATCCTTCACCTTTTTCTAACGCTTCTTTAACTTCTATTCTATCACTATGATTTTCAGTGCTTTTTTGCTGATTATCATATAATACAACACCATTATTGTCTATAAGTGTGAATCTCACATTTATATCCTTTATTTTAATGCTATTTAATACTTTAAATTCAGCATAATCATTCTTACTAATATCCGTAACATTATTAAGTTCAGAAATTAAAGAATTAACATTTCTAAGTTCTTCCTTTACACTCTTGATTTCTTCTACATTGGTCAATATCATAAAAGAAGATGTTACAATTATTATTGCAAATAATACTGTTATAATAACAGAAGTTAATATCTTATTTTTCATTTTTACTCTGCCGGGTTAAATCTATAACCCACTCCTCTTATAGTTTCAATAAATCTCGGATTTTTATCATCTTCCTCTATCTTCTTTCTAATATATCGTATATGAACATCTACAGTTCTTGTTTCTCCTATATACTCATAACCCCAAATCTTATCCAATAAAGTTTCTCTCTTTAGAATTTTGCCTCTATTTTTTATTAATATTTGTAAAAGTTCAAATTCTTTTAATGTTAAGTCTATCTTTTTGCCATTAACACATACTTCATGACGTTCAAAATCTACTTTAAGATTTTGTGAATCATAAACATCATCTTCTATTTCGCTAAATGAGTTTGTTCTTCTTAGGACTGCCTTTACCCTTGCTAGTAATTCTCTAACTGAAAATGGTTTTGTTATATAGTCATCAGCTCCAAGTTCTAACCCAAGTATTTTATCTAACTCTTCGCCTTTTGCTGTTAGCATTATTATAGATGTCTTTTTCATATCATTATCTCTTTTTATTTCCTTGCAAACATCAAATCCGTCTATGCCAGGTAACATTAAATCAAGTAACACTAAACCCGGTTTCTCTGCTTTTGCTATCTTTACTGCCTCTATACCATCATTAGCTGTATAAATATCATATCCAGCATTGAGTAAATTGAATTTTAACAATTCAACTATATGCTCCTCATCATCAACTATTAATATTTTTTCTTTAGCCATATTCTTTTCCCCCTTAAAGTAACATTATAGAAGAAAACATTCTACCATAAGATCCTTGTGATTTCCTATATGAATGTAATTTAATGTCATTACTGCAATATGTGCATAAATTCAAGCTATTTATATTATAATCTTTTACTCCAGCTTTTTTCAAATCAGATATTATACATGCTTCTAAATCAAGATTATTCTTATTAAATAACTCTTCTTCACTCATTGTTGTTTTTTTCTCTATAAATTTCAATTTTAGTTCTTCTGAAACTTCATAACAACATTTCTTAATATGCGGACCTATATATGCTTTAATATTAACTTCATTTATATTGAATTCAGACTTCATTTTTTCAATAGTTTTTAGTGTAATTGATTCAAAAGTTCCTTTCCACCCACTGTGAATTGCAGCTATAACTTCTTTTTCTTCATCTATCAATATAACAGGTACACAGTCTGCAGTAAAAACTCCAATAATAACATTTTTTTCATTTGTTATTATTGCATCTCCTTCTTCATCCTTAATACTTTTCCCATTACATGTGTATTTTAATATCTTATCACTATGAATTTGTTTAAGATATATAATATCTTTCCCATTGAATTCTTTTTTCAATGAATTAAGTTCTTTTATTCCATCTTTTGTATTTCTATTAAAACTTCTTTCCTTCTCAGCATTTGTAAATACAATTTGAGATTTATCACTATCTATTATAACAAAATCATCTTTTTTCTTTAATAATTTAATATCTAATTTATTCAATCTAATCCTCCATAAAATTTATATTACAAAAAATTCTCAGAACTTTCTTAACACAAGTTCTTATATATTATCGATTGTAAAACTCCTAATTCCAAAATATATCTTATAATCTAATATTAACATTCTATTTACTATTTATCACCTTTATTAACTAAAGTTTAACTTATATATAACATTATAAGAAAAAGGATGTTGAAATTATATTTTTCAACATCCTTACATGATTATGTTATAAGATTTTTTATTTCTTCTAGAAAAGTATTTATGTCCTTGAATTGTCTGTAAACTGATGCGAATCTTACATATGATATTTCATCTAAATCCTTCAGTCTAGCCATAACCATTTCTCCTATATCCTTTGATGGAATTTCTGTAAGCATACTATTAGAAATTGTCTTTTCTATATCATATGCCATATCTTCAATTTGTTTTCTAGATATAGGTCTTTTTTGACATGCTATAATTAGGCCATTAATTATTTTTTCTTTGTTGAAATTTTCTCTAGTCAAGTCCTTTTTTATCACTAAAATAGGAAAATCCTCTATTTTTTCATAAGTAGTATATCGTTTAGAACATTTTAAGCATTCTCTTCTTCTTCTAATCGTTGTGTTATCATCTGTTGATCTAGAATCAACAACCTTACTTTCTTCAAATCCGCAAAATGGACATTTCATACATTCACCCACCTCTTTGCTTTCGTGTATATAAATCTTATAATTATTATACATATATTTTTGAAATATGGCTATATATTGTTAACATTTCCTTCATCTTTTGTTTTTACCAATATAACATCAGTTCCTATTTTAATTATATCTTTCCACAAGATTTCTTTTTCATCGTCTTTTCCAAACCATGACTTTATTTCTCCAGGCAATATTAACGAAATTATTTTATTATCATCACAGTTTATTTTGAAATCTTTTATAAATCCTATTTTGCTTCCTGTTAATATATCTATTACTTCCATATTTCTCATAGCATTTAGTGAATGTAGTTCTAAATCCATAATTATCCCCCATAATTATACTATTATTAATATCTTATTTCTATACATGTTTTCTCATATGCTTTAAGGCTGTTTTTTCTAACCTTGAAACTTGTGCTTGTGAAATTCCAATTTCATCTGCAACTTCCATTTGCGTTCTTCCATTAAAAAATCTTAAATTTAATATTAACTTTTCTCTATCATTGAGCTTCTTCATTGCTTCTTTAATGGAAATGTTTTCGAGCCAATGTTCATCTGTGTTTTTAGAATCACTTATTTGATCCATTACATATATGGCATCTCCGCCATCATGATAAATCGGTTCAAATAACGATACTGGATCTTGTATTGCATCTAACGCAAATACCACTTCTTCTCTTGGCAATTCAAGTTCTTTTGCAATTTGCGAGATAGTTGGTTCTTTATTATTATCTTTTATAAACCTCTCTCTCATAATCAAAGCTTTATACGCAATATCTCTAAGCGATCTGCTAACCCTAATAGAATTATTATCTCTTAAATATCTTCTAATTTCTCCAATTATCATTGGCACTGCATAAGTTGAAAATTTAACATTTTGAGATAAATCAAAATTATCTATTGACTTCATAAGTCCTATACAACCAACTTGAAATAAATCATCAATGTTTTCTCCTCTATTGTTAAACCTTTTAATAACACTAAGTACTAATCTTAAATTTCCCTTTATGAAAGTTTCTCTTGCACTTTTGTCTCCTGCATTCATCTGTAGAAAAAGTTGCTTTTTTTCTTTTTCTTTAAGTATAGGGAGTTTTGAAGTGTTAACGCCACATATTTCTACTTTGTTAATTATCACAAGTATCAACCCCTTCGAAAGTAATAATCCATTGCATTAAACATTATCTCCGATAGGTCATACTTTTATACTTGAAGACAAGCTAAATCATTCTACTTATTTCTTTTTTCAATCTTTTTATTATTTTCTTTTCTAATCTAGATATATACGATTGAGATATTCCAAGCATATCAGCTACTTCTTTTTGTGTCTTTTCTCTTGTTCCATTTAATCCAAATCTAAGACGTACTATTTCTTTTTCTCTTTCATTTAAACTTTTTAATGCTACAACTAATAACTGTTTATCAACTTCATCTTCTATTAAATTGTATACTGTGTCATTTTCAGTGCCTAATATATCTGATAGTAAAAGTTCGTTTCCATCCCAATCAATATTTAGCGGTTCATAAAATGAAATTTCCGCTTTTACTTTACTGTTTCTTCTTAAATACATCAATATTTCGTTTTCTATACATCTTGATGCATAGGTTGCAAGCTTTATCTTCTTTTCTGGATTAAAGGTGTTTACAGCTTTAATAAGTCCAATAGTCCCAACAGATATTAAATCTTCTACATATACACCTGTATTTTCAAATTTTCTAGCTATATAAACAACTAATCTCAAATTTCTCTCAATTAATGTACCTCTAGTTTTTTCATCTCCATTATCTAATTTGTTTACTAATTCTTCTTCTTCATCCTTAGATAATGGCGGTGGCAGAGCATCATTTCCTCCAACGTAATATAATTTTCTTCTAAACAATTTAAATTTACATATTAACTTATTAAAAAACAGACTTAGTTTTTCCATATATATCTCCCCCCTTATATGCTACTCCTCTTGATAATAAAGCATTGAACTCATGTTCACTACTTAACTCTTCTTTACACGGACATATTATTGCATCAATATTTTCATATAAACAATCCTTTTTTTTTATTTTTATATTATTAACTCTTATACCTTTAAGCTTACCTCCATACCCAATTGAACTATAAAGTATATAATATATATTCTTGCCCTCAAAATTTATATGGCTTATTAAGTTTTCTTCGATTAAAATACACGGAAGATTAGTAATTGGCTCTCTTAGTTCATTTCCAGTATCTAAAAAACTTTTGAAACTATATTGTCTATCATCTACTTCAAATTCAATATTAAATGTAAAATTATTCGTAAATAATTTATCTTTGATATACTCTATAAATCTACTGTAAATTATATATATAATCATTATCCCTAACATAATATATTTAACTGAATACTTTTCTATTTTAAATGTTTTCCCTAGTAACCATAAATTTTGCTTTAATGAAAATAAAAGACATACTCCACTTAAAGTAAATGTCATCATTAAAAATATTACTAGTAGTTTAATCATGTTGAAAATATTTGTCTTTCCATATACTAATCTAAGCATTATGCAGGCTATTGCTAATTCACACGGTAAGCTAGATAAAATATTCAACTTAGGAATTAGTAAAACCATAGTATAAACTCCACCTATAAAACTAGACACTATTAATGAAATCATCTTACATTTATGCTTTATACACTTCATAGTTAAAGTTAATAAAAAGAAATTTACTATACAATTCTCTAAAATCAAAACGTCAGCATAAAATTCCATATTTTAACTCCTCCAGTCTGTATGAATTTTATTATATACTTATCTATCTTAAAAATTTGTCATAATAACATTAAATTAATTTGTTTTTTTAATTTAACTTTTTACATATACTTACACCATATTTTTTAGTTTACTTTTTTATATTTAAAACTAACTTAATATGTAGAAATAAATTCTTTTATCTTATATAAATTTGCTATAAAAAGTATAACAAAGTCCGACTTCTTAAATTTTATTTACTATATATATTGCAATTATCAATGTTCAATTTTCAGTGCTCAATTAATGATGATAGTTTTAGATAATTCACTGTTAATTGTAGTTTATAAAATACAATGTATATAATTTCAAAAAAAATAACAGTCAATATATCATCTATATTGACTGTTATTTTTTTAATTATGTCTTATATATGCATATGTTGCAGATTTAATTCTTCAGCGAAATTAAGTTACTGTAACTTAATTTGTATGTAGATTATTTTTTACAACATATATATTTTAATGTCTCTTTTGTCTTCTTAAAAAAACAGGTATATCCAAATCATCTGCTTCATAATTATTGGAACTTATTTCTGG
>JAKBFR010000019.1 GCA_021837545.1 Bacillota bacterium
TTTAGTATATAAACACTTATTACATGTAGAACTTTTATTAGAATACATAATATAAAATATATAAAAAAATTTTTAAGGGGGCTACTTTATGAAAAAAAGAATTTTAGCATGTTTGCTAGCAGGTTTACTTGCTACAACTGCTCTTGTTGGCTGTGGTGGCGGACAAACTAACACATCTAATTCTGGTGGTAAAACGTTTATATTTGCACAAGGAGCAGATCCAAGAGGATTAGATCCTGCTTTTGTTGATGATGGTGAATCAGCTAAAGTAATGGCTAATATTTATGAAGGTTTAGTTGCATATGGTGATAATAATACAGATATTAAACCATGTTTAGCTGAGAGTTGGGATATTAGTGCAGATGGTAAAGAATATACATTCCATTTAAAAAAGGGAGTTAAATTCCATGATGGCACTGACTTTAATGCAGCTGCAGTAGTTAAATCTGTTCAAAGACAATTACCTCCAAACGCAACTGATGATATGCCTTATGCATCATTTACTTATGCAGGAGTTAAAACTGTTGAAGCTATTGATGATAATACAGTTAAATTCACACTTGAAGCTCCAAATACTCCATTTTTAGCTAATCTTGCAATGACACTTGCAGCACCAATTGTAAGTCCAACTGCACTTGAAAAGTATAATGGAAACTTAAATGAACATCCAGTTGGTACTGGTCCTTTCAAATTTGTATCTTGGGAAAAGGGAGAAAAAGTTACAATTGAAAAGAATAATGATTACTGGGGTGAAAAACCAAAATTGGACAAAGTAGTAATTAAGATTACTAAAGAAAACTCAGTAAGAGCTAGTGAACTTATGACAGGTGAAATTGATGCAATGGATGGTTTAGATCCAAACGATGTAGACAAATTAAAGGAAAAGAATATGACTATATTCTCACAACCTGGTATGAACATAAACTACGTTGGATTTAACTGTGAAAGAGCACCATTTAACAATCCAAAGCTTAGAGAAGCTTTATCACATGCTATCAACCGTGATGAATTAGTTCAATATCTTTATCAAGGATACGCAGATCCTGCATTAACTCAACTTCCAAGTTTTATACCTGGATATAAAGAAAATGTAGCTGCATATGGATATGATCCAGAAAAAGCTAAATCAATGCTTGCAGAACTTGGTATGCAAAATCTTACTGTAAAAATGATTACTTATTCAAATCCTAGACCTTATAACTCTGTTGGAGGTCAAAAGCTTGCAGAAGCAATTCAAAATTATTTAAGTAAAGTTGGTGTTACTGCAACAATAGACGTTTATCAATGGACTGAATACAAAGATAAAACTAAACAAGGTGAAGGAGATATAGTATTCTACGGTTGGAATGGTGATAATGGAGATGCTGATAACTTCATGTCATTGCTTGATAGTAAAGAAATTTCTTCAAGCTTAAACGTAGCTAGATACTCAAATCCTGAAGTAGATGCTCTTTTATTAAAAGGTAAGCAAACACCTAACGGTGATGAAAGAAATGCTATCTATGGACAACTTCAAGATTTACTTGCTAAAGAAGCACCATGGGTTCCAATCTCATATGCAAAACAAATGGCAGCTTCAGCTCCAAATGTTAAAAACTTTAGCGTTCACCCAACTGGTTCAATATTCTTTAAAAACGTTGATAAAGAATAATTTATTTTAGACACATTCAAAAATAACAAGTCAAATTCAATTACATCTTTGACTTGTTATTTGATTTCATATGTCTAATTGGCTCCGATATTTATCGGAGCCTTATAACTAACAATTTACAAAGAGGTGAATTTATGTTCAAATATTTTATTAAGAGATTATTATTACTAGTACCTGTAGTTCTTGGTGTTTCAGTACTAGTATTTTTAATTATGCACGTCCTAACTAGTGATCCTACTTCAATAATTTTAGGACAACACGCTAGTGAAACTCAAATTGCTGCACTAAGGCAACAATTAGGATTAAATGATCCTTTGTACATACAATATTGGGATTTCATTAAAGGTATTGTTCAAGGAAACTTCGGTAATTCTCTTATAACTAAGAGTTCTGTAGCTAAAGAAATTTTCACAAGATTTCCTGCAACAATTGAGCTTGCAATTGTGTCTATTATTGTAGCTTCAATTGTTGGTGTAACTCTTGGAGTTCTTTCAGCTGTTAAACAAAATTCAATTATAGATTATCTTTGTATGGGTGGATCTTTAATTGGAGTTTCAATGCCTATATTTTGGCTTGGACTAATTCTAATTGTTATATTTTCAGTTGGTTTACACTGGCTTCCTGTTTCAGGTAGAGCCACAATTGGTATGGAACCTGTTAAAATTACTGGTCTGTATCTAATTGATAGTTTAATGAGCGGAAATATGAGAGCATTTTGGGATTCTTTAAAGCATTTAGTTTTACCTGTAACTGCACTAGCATCATATTCTACAGCAATTATTGCTCGTATGACTCGTTCAGCTATGCTTGAAGTCCTTGGTCAAGATTATGTAAGAACTGCAAGATCTAAAGGACTTGCAGAAAATATAGTTATTAGAAGCCACGGGCTAAGAAATGCTCTAATTCCTGTTACTACTGTTATTGGACTTCAACTTGGTTCTCTTCTAGGCGGCGCCGTTTTAACTGAAACAGTTTTCTCATGGCCTGGAATTGGAGGGTATACAATTGATGCTATACTAAAATCTGATTACCCCGTGGTACAAGGTGCTGTAATGATAATGGCAATCGTATTTGTTTTGGTAAATTTATTTGTAGATTTACTTTATGCTTATATTGATCCTCGTATCAAATATTCTTAAAGGAGGATTCATTTTTATGAATACTAATTCAACTAAAGAAGATATTTCAGATTTAAATAAAGTATCTTCTGAAAAGAACTCAAAATTAACTAGATTTAAAAATTTTATGGGCATAATTGTATCCAATAAAGCTGCCCTTATTGGTTTAATCATTATGATTGTTATAGTTATAGTAGCAATCTTCGGTAAATTTCTAATGCCTTATGATCCTTATTCTGGAGAATTATCAAACAGTCTTCAAACTCCATCAATGACTCACTTTTTTGGTACTGATGAACAAGGAAGAGATATTTTTTCAAGAGTACTTGATGGTGCTAAAATTTCATTAAGAGTTGGTATTATCTCAGTTGCTATTGCACTTTCAGTGGGAACTATAGTTGGTTCAATGTGCGGATATTTTGGCGGAAAACTTGATATGTTTTTAATGAGAATAATGGATATTATTCTTGCCTTCCCTTCCCTATTACTTGCAATCGCATTTATGAGTGCTTTAGGTAAGGGACTTGATAAAGCGGTTATTGCAATCAGTATAGTTACAATTCCAGAATATGCACGTATAGTTCGTGGATGTGTACTATCTGTTCGTGAAAGTGAATACGTACAAGCTGCAAAAGCTATAGGTAATAATGACTTTGCAATAATTTTCAAACATGTACTTCCAAATATTTTGTCTCCAATAATTGTTCGTGCTACACTTGGTATTTCAAGTGCAATTTTAGACACAGCAGCACTTGGATTTTTGGGCCTTGGAGTACAGCCTCCACTTGCAGAATGGGGCACAATGCTTGGAGCAGGTAGAAGTTATTTCTATAATGCACCTTATATAATACTCTTCCCAGGTCTTGCAATTACGCTTACAGTACTTGCTTTTAACTTATTTGGAGATGGGCTTAGAGATGCACTTGATCCTAAGCTAAATGCATAGGAGGAATTTAAATGCTACTTGATATAAAAAACTTAAAAACAGAATTTAAAACTAAAAAGGGCATCGTTGCTGCTGTAAATGGTGTAGATTTCACTGTAGATAAAGGTGAAGTAGTTGCAATCGTTGGTGAATCTGGTAGTGGTAAAAGTGTTACCTCTCTATCTTTAATGAGATTACTTGCTAAAACTGACAATACAAATGTAACTGGTGAAGCCCTATTTAAAGGTGAAAATTTACTACTTAAATCTGAAAAAGAAATGCAACAAATGCGTGGAAAACAGTTATCTATGATCTTTCAAGAACCTATGACTTCTTTAAACCCTGTTTTTACAATTGGAAGACAGATTTCTGAAGCGATTATAAAACATGATGGCGCAACTAAAAAGGAAGCACGGACTCGATCAATTGAAATGCTCAAACTTGTTGGTATTCCTTCACCTGAAACTAGAATTGACAATTACCCTCATCAATTAAGTGGAGGTATGAGACAAAGAGTTATGATAGCTATGGCACTTAGCTGTAGTCCTGAACTTTTAATTGCCGATGAACCTACTACTGCCCTTGATGTTACAATACAAGCGCAAATACTTGAACTTATGCTTGAACTTAAAGAAAAATTTGGTACTGCTATACTTCTTATAACACATGATTTAGGTGTTGTAGCTGAAATTGCAGATAAAGTTGTAGTTATGTATTGTGGAAGAGTTGTTGAAAAAGCATCTGTTAAAGATCTATTTAAAGATCCAAAGCATCCATATACTACGGGATTACTTAATTCAATTCCTAAAATAGATGAAGATGCAGAAAGATTATTTATTATACCTGGTACTGTTCCCAACCCACTTGACTTACCTACTGGTTGTGCTTTTAGGGATAGATGCCCAAATTGTTTTGAAAAATGTAAGAATGATACTCCTCCTTTAATAAATCTAGAAGAAAGAGAAGTTCGTTGTTTCTTATATGAAAATAAGGAGGATAAAGCTAATGGATAAATTAATGGAAGTTAAAAATTTAAAGAAGTACTTTCCTGTAGCATCCTCAGGATTCTTTCAAAAGGCAAACTATGTGCAAGCAGTTGATGATGTTACCTTTGATATTTATAAGGGTGAAACACTAGGAATAGTTGGAGAATCTGGTTGTGGTAAATCTACCATGGGTAGACTTCTTGTAACTTTACTTGATTCAACTTCTGGTGAAATTCTTTTTGAGGGTAAAGAAGTTAATTCAATTCGTAAAAATAATAGAAAAGATATAAGCAAAAACATACAAATTATATTCCAAGATCCTTATGCATCTCTAAATCCAAGAATGACTATTGGAGATATCATAAGAGAACCTATGAAAATCAATGGTATTGCAAGTGGAGACGAATTAGAAAAGAAACTTGATATTCTTTTAAAACAAGTTGGTCTTGCTTCTTATCATAAAGATAGATATCCACATGAATTTAGTGGTGGCCAAAGACAAAGAGTTGGAATAGCTCGTGCTATATCAGTTAATCCTAAACTTATAATTTGTGATGAAGCTGTTTCTGCACTTGATGTTTCTATTCAAGCACAAATTCTAAATCTTTTGTCAGATTTACAAAAAGATTTAGGCTTTACTTATTTATTTATAGCCCATGGTTTAAATGTAGTTAAGCATATAAGTGATAGAGTTGGTGTTATGTATCTTGGTAAATTGGTTGAAATTTCAACTGTAGATAAACTTTACAGTACTCCAATGCATCCATATACTCAAGCTCTGCTTTCAGCTATACCTATTCCTGATCCTGAAAAGAAAAAAGAAAGAATCATATTAACAGGTGATGTACCAAGTCCAATAAATCCACCAACTGGTTGTAGATTTCATACTAGATGTCCTAAATGCATGGATATTTGTAAGCAATCTGAACCTAATTTAGTGGAATTAGAATCTGGCCATAAAGTTGCTTGTCATCTTTATGATGAAAAATAGTTTTATAATTATAATGGAAGAATTATATTACAAAACAGTAGCAAGTTTAGGTTTATTAAAATCTAAACTTGCTACTGTTTTGTAATATTTAATATATTTCAATTGAGCATAAAATCATTACAGACCTCGGTTCTAATTCAATTTTAGTTCCAACTTTAATCATTTCATCAATGTTTTTTACGAAATCTAAGCCTTCTGATAATGCTGTGTTTACTGCAGTTCTCCATTCTAAACCTTTTGGTAAGTCTGGAAGTATTACATCTTGCTTTTCCCAATATGCATTAATTGCAATATATATAATATCATCTTTATCATCTTTTTCATTTCTTCCAGCAAGCATTACTCCAAGAGTTTTTGTTTCTTCCAATAAATCTGTATTCCAAGGCAAATTTCCATGTTTGCTTGAAGATGGGAATCCACATAATGCTGGTTTTGTACTATCTTTCAATACTGGATGACTCTTTCTAAATTTTATCATATTTTTAAAAAAATCAAATATATCTTTATTATCTTCTAACAAACTCCAATCTAACCACGATATTTCATTATCTTGACAATATGGATTATTATTCCCAAATTGTGTATTACAAAATTCATCACCAGCTAAAATCATTGGAATTCCTCTACTTGATAGAAGAACTGCACATGCATTTTTTATCATTCTTTTACGAAGTTTTAAAATATTCTCGTCATCAGTATCGCCTTCAATACCACAATTCCAACTATTATTGTTGTTATCACCATCTGTATTATTCCAACCATTAGCTTCATTATGTTTTTCATTATAAGAATATAAATCATATAATGTGAATCCATCATGACATGTTATAAAATTAACTGAAGCATTACCTCTATAAATTGGATCATACAAATCATGAGATCCTGATATTCTCTCTGCTACAATATTTGCTAGACCTAAATCTCCTTTTAAAAATCTACGAATATCATCTCTGTACTTCCCATTCCATTCTGACCATCTATTCCATGATGGGAAACTCCCTACTTGATATAATCCACCTGCATCCCATGCTTCAGCAATTAATTTAACATTTGCAAGAATATGATCAAATGCTAGATTTTTTAATAACGGTGGTTGACTCATTGGAGATCCATCTTCATTACGCCCAAGTATAGATGCAAGATCAAATCGAAATCCATCTACTCTATATTCAGTTACCCAATATCTAAGACAATCTAAAATCATATTTTGTACAATGGGATGATTGCAATTTATAGTATTTCCGCATCCACTAAAATTATAATATTTCCCATTAGGCGTAAGCATATAATAAATATTATTATCTACTCCTTTAAATGATATATATGGTCCATCTTCATTACCTTCAGCAGTATGATTAAAAACAACATCTAGGATTACTTCTATTCCATTCTTATGTAATTTTTTGATTAATGCTTTTAATTCATCACCTTCTCTATTGTACTCGGTTCCAGCAGTATAACTAGTATTAGGTGCAAAGAAACTTACTGCATTGTATCCCCAGTAGTCTAGTACTCTTTTCCCATTAACAATACGCATATCTTTCAATTCATCAAATTCAAATATTGGCATAAGCTCAACTGCATTAATTCCAAGTTCTTTTAAATAAGGTATTTTATCAGATAATCCTTCAAAAGTACCTGGATAACCTACTCCAGAGGACAGGTCATTTGTAAATCCTCTAACATGTAATTCATATATAATTAGATCTTTCATATTAATTCCAAGTTGTTTACTATTACCCCAATCGAAATCATTTATAACCACCCTTGCCCTATATTGATTTGCATATTCCGGTTTATACCCCCACTTACTTTGGCCTGCAACTGCCTTTGCATAAGGGTCAAGAAGATATTTGCTCTTATCAAAAACCAAACCTCTTTCTATATCATATGGTCCATCGATACTATAGGCATATTCAAATTCTTCAATATTTAATTCAAAGACAATCATAGAATATACATTCCCTATCTTATAATGTTCAGGAAATGGAATTTTTGCAAATGGTTCATATTCATTTCTTTTAAATAACACCAATTCACATGATGTAGCATTTTGTGAACTAATAGTAAAACTAACACCTCCAGGAACAATAACAGATCCATTTTCAAGATACAATCCAGGGCGGATTTTAAATCCATTTTCTTCATCTGTAGGAACTAAATTTTTATTATATCCATTTTCAAAATCATCAAAATTGAACTCTTTATCAAATCTAGATATATCCATTTATCTCACTCCTATACTATATTAAAAAATTGAACATCGTCATTTATCATGTGTCCAATAACAACATCATCTGCTATAAAAGAAAAAAATGCTAGCGGATTAAGTTCTTTATTTTCATAACATTGCTTTAACTGAAATACTTTTCCCACTAAATTTTTATGAATTTTACAGTGTTTATCATAATCCTTATATCCTATATTAAGCAAAATTTCTTCTTCATATTTAAAATGGTTTACTATACTTTTTATCAATACCTCTAACTGGGTTATGCTTTTTTCAAAGTTCATTTCTATAATTGATACATCCATTAAATCATTTAATAGTTTCAACATTTCTTTATGCTCATTATCAATTTCTATATTTCCACTTTCCCATTCACTATTCCATTCTGTCTTTTCTCTTTTAATATTTAATTTTTCTTCAGACTCAAAAACCGTTATAAAATTTTCTCCTTGTTCCTTTGCATTATATAATGCCTTATTTAACCGTTCATACCATTGTTTAATAGACTCAGCTTTTATTCTTTCTGAAATTCCAAAACTAGCTGTTAATTTACCTACAATAGGGTGTAGATTATCATTTAGAGCTTTACGAATTTTTTCTGCAACTATAACTGCGCCATTTATATTAGTTTTTGGCATTAATAAGATGAATTTTTCACTATCTAATCTAACAAGAATATCGTATTTACGTATTACATCACTTAATATTTTAGCTATTTCCTTTATAACATTTACTTTAGCTGAATAATCTATTATATGAGTTTTGAAATTATCCACCGCTAAAATAATCATAGAAAGAGGATCATTATAGCGATCACACCTTTCAATCTCTTCCATAATTCTTTTATTAAAAAAATCTAAACTTATCAAACCTGTAACTTCATCAATAAATGAAACTTTATTAGATTTGACTTCCTGTTTAAATTTTTCTGAAACATCTCTTGCTGATGCATATGTATACTTTCCATTAATCTGAATATACCATTCTAAATATTTATATACTCCATTTTTTGAATTCATCCTATTTATAAAACCTGATATCGGTTCTAGTTCATTTAATATCCTTAATACGTTCAAGGTTTTAGATAAATCATCCTTATGAACTAAAGAAAGAAAGTTTTTTCCTTCAAATTCCTCAACTTTGTATCCTAATACTTTTTCAAACTCTGTATTTACCTTAATAAAATTTAAATTTTCATCTATAACACACAACATATTTATGTTAACTTTTAAAATTCCTTCTATTTCCTTTTCTTTCATATATTCTTTACTGACATCATTAAATATGCAAGCAAAATGATCTTTATCCAATATAAAAATAGTTGTTCTAATCCATTTTAGAACAATCCTGTTATAACCATCAATAACTACTGTTTTCTTATTCAGAATAGCATCTTGGTATGCTTTTTTCCATTCATCAGCAATAACATTACCTTCATTAAATATCTCATTATATCTTTTTCCAATAACTTCGTAATCTTTTAATCCTGTCATATTTTCGTATATATTGTTTACATCCAAGAATTCACAATCATATGGAAAACCATCTTTATCAAAAAAAGCTTTATGGTATGATAAAGCTACCGGTGATTTTTTAAACAAATATTCTAGTAACTGTTCTTTCACTCTAACGCCCCCATTTATACTAATAGAATTTTTTTATGTCAACTGTTAATTCCAAAAGTTATCCATAGATTTTGAATATTACTAATAAAAATAAATACATAAATTCCTTATATATACATTGTTCTACAAAAATATCTTTAATCCTTTAAAAATTAAAGATTAGTTTTTATATGTGGTTGTCGGGTAGTTCACAAAGTTTTAAATTATATTGATAATATAGTACTTATAACAGATTTAAATTTTTAAACAATTAATTGCCGTTTTATAAATAATAAAAAAAGAGTGCTTAAAACGATTTTTTAATCATTTTGAGACACTTATTTTTTATTAACTATGACTTTCATTCAATAAATAAATCAACGTTTGCAAACTTTCACTTAAATGAACATTTTTCACATTAACATTATTTGATACTGGTAAATCCACTGATGCGAAATTGCATATAGCTCTTATATTTTCTTTAATCAACTTTTTTTGCAATAGCTTGAGCAACTATCTTTGCATGTGCTACTGCTTCAACAACAGTTCTTGCTCCTGTAACTACATCTCCCGAACCAAATACTCCAGACCTTGTAGTATTTCCATTTTCATCTGCAACAATAAGTCCTGATCTATTAGTTTCAAGCTTTGTAGTATTCGAAACTATATTATTCTTAGGTTTTTGGCTTATTGCAATAATAGTAGAGTCACACTTAAATAATTCTTCCACTTCATTGTTTGGATCCTCTTTGCTAATTAACTTTACCCCATCATCTAATATTTCAACTGGAGTACTATATAACTTAAATAGAACTCCATCTTCTTTAGCTTCTTCTATTTCTTTTTTAGTAGCACTCATATCATCGAAATTACCTCTGTAAAGAATTGTAACTTCATTACACCCATTTCTTTTTACTGTTCGTGCTGCATCCATCGCAACATTTCCAGCCCCTATTATTGCAACTTTATTACCTAATCTATATGTTTCTGGTGATCTAAGATAATCTATAGCAAAATGTGCATTTCCGAGTGTTTCTCCTTTAATATTTAAAGTCATGGGATTCCATACACCTGTTCCAATAAATATAGCTTTATAGCTTTCTTCAAATAATCTATCAATACTTATAACTGGGCCTATAAGTGTATTAGGCCTAATATTAACACCAAGTTCAATAAGTTTATCTTCTAATTTATCAATCAAATAATTGGGTAATCTATACTCTGGGATTCCATATCGTAATACGCCTCCAATCTTATTTTTTGAATCAAATATTGTTATTTTATATCCCTTTTTCGCCAATATAAATGCAATTGTTAATCCAGCTGGCCCGCCTCCTATTATTGCAATTCTATCTTTAGTCTTGGGTATATTTTCAAATTTGGTTTCATCTAAATATTTTTTTGATATTTCTTTTTCAATCTTATGAAACTTTATTGGTTCGCCTTTTATTCCTCTTATACAATGTCCTTCACATTGATCTTCATGAGGACAAACTATTGAGCATATGATTGAAAGTGGATTATTATTAAACAATATTTCTCCTGCTTCCTTAAACTTACCTTCTTTATAAAGGGTTATAATTTCTGGAATTGGAGTATTGATTGGGCAATGTTCTTTACACTTTGGATTTTTACACAATAAACATCTATTGGCTTCATCTAATAAGAATGAAAACATATTCTACTTCCTTTCATACCATATATATATTGTATTTTATAAACTACAATTAATGGTGAATTATCTAAAACTATCATCATTAATTGAGCATTGAAAATTGAACATTAATCATTGCAACATATATATTAAAATTAATTTTGCTTTTAAACTATATCTAGTGACATTTTTCTATTTGGCTTTTGAAATACTTTTTCTAGTCTTTCAATATCTTTAGAAGATAAAGTTATTGATGTAGCTTTAGCATTTTCTATAACATGTTCTACTGTTGATGCTTTTGGAATTGATATAATATCCTTTTCGCAAATTGTCCAAGCAAGTATTATTTGCAATGGCTTTACATTATGTTCTTTTGCAATTTCATTTAGAATTTCATTTTTTAATAAATCTTTTTTTAAGACTCCTCCTTGAGCTAATGGACAATATGCTATAGTTGGAATATTCTTTTTTCTACAAATTCTCTAATTTGTGATATTTCATTATTTATCATTTAATATTATCCTTTCCACACTCATATTTAATTTAGCAAGTAGCTCTTAAAATATTTACAATATTGATATAAATATCTTAAATAAAAAACTAAACATTTCTAATATATGTGTTTTGAATTTAAATCTTAGGTATATTTAATATCCAAAGTTCTATATCCCGTAGAAAAATCAATAATATTTACAAGCCTTTCACCATTGATAAAATTCCTTAAATTTTTAGCACTGATTTGAACTATACTCTCTAAAGTTTCTGGAATGTGATATCCTCCAGAAATATGAGGTGTAATTATGATATTTTCTATATCCCATATTCTATGATCTTTAGGAAGTGGTTCTGGATCAACTACATCTAATCCAGCACCTAAAAGATGTCCACTTGATACGGAATCACAGAGTGCATCAGTATCAAGTACATTTCCCCTACCAACATTTAATAACACTGCCCCATCTTTCATCAGATTAAACTTTTCTTTAGAAAACATTTTATAAGTTTCTTTTGTTCCAGGTATAGTTAGTGCTACAACATCAACGGTTGGAAGTAACTCATCTATTTTATCCATTAAGTATAATTCATCAATAAAATCTGGTTTTTCTGTATTTGTTCTCCTTACCCCTATTGTATAACCGCCAAATGCTTTTACTCTTTTGGCAAATTCTCCGCCAATATTTCCAAGTCCTATAATTAAAACTCTAGAACCATAAATGGATTTAACTTCACCTTCGTCTTTCCAAAGATGTAACTTTTGATTATTTCTATAAATATGAAGTTTCTTAAATAATTGAAGTAGAACTCCTATCATATGTTCAGATATTGCTAAACCATATGCACCTGTTGCATTTGTCAGTAATACTTCTTTTGTTAATATTCCTTCCTTTATATAAGCATCACTTCCTGCACTGTTTAATTGTAACCATTTTAAATTTGAAGAACCTATAAGCATTTCTGCTGGTGGATTTCCAATTATTATATCTGCTTTTTGAACTGTTGATTTATCAACATCCAACTGTGTTCTATATACATAATTAGCATTAGGTGCTTCAACTTCAATTAATTTTCTTTGCCTTTCATTTATAGGTAATAATACAAGTATATTAATAATATTCATAACTTCACCTTCACCTTAACTCATTTTTAATCATTTCATTATATAATAAAAACATGAACTTATCTTTATATAATAATTTCATGTTTCTATCAAATGGTTAATATTTCATCTGATTTCATTTCAATAAAACATCATAATCTTGTTGAAATGAAATCTTTTTTTAGATTCTATGGTTATATTCTTGTATACATACTGTATTTAAGTAAATATGTGATATTTTATTTATTATCTAACTAAGCTAGGTTTCTTGTTATTGAATTTCCAACCTGGAATTAAGAATTGCATTCCTTCTGCATCATCTCTAGATACTAGATTATTATCCATATATAATTTATGAGCTTTCATAATTTGATCTCTATCAATTTCAACTCCAAGACCTGGTTTCTTAGGAACTTCTACAAATCCATCTTTAATTTGTAATGGTTCCTTAGTTAATCTGTCGTATCCTTCTTGCCAAATCCAATGAGTATCTATTGCTGTTATATTTCCTGGTGCTGCTGCTGCTGTGTGAGTAATCATCGCTAAAGATATATCAAAGTGATTATTTGAATGTGATCCCCAAGTTAATCCCCATTCATTACATAATTGAGCTACACGTACAGTTCCTTGCATAGTCCAAAAATGACAATCTGCTAAAGGAATATCTACTGAATTTAATACTACAGAATGTCCCATTTCTCTCCAATCAGTATTAATCATATTAGTAGCTGTTGGAAGTCCTGTTGCTTTTTTGAATTCAGCCATAATTTCACGACCTGAATATCCGTTTTCTGCTCCACATGGATCTTCACAATAAGTTAGAATTCCTTTCATATCTTTGCAAAGTTCAATTGCTTCTTTTAATGACCATGCGCCATTTGGATCAAGTGTAATTCTAGCATCTGGGAAACGTTCTTTTAAAGCTCTTATTGCTTTTATTTCTTCTTTTCCTTCTAATACTCCACCTTTTAGCTTGAAATCAGTGAATCCATATTTTGCTTGTGAAGCTTCAGCTAATTTTACAACAGCTTCTGGTGTCATAGCTTCTTCATGACGAACTTTATACCATTCCTCTGAACTATTTTCTTCACTAACATAAGGTAAATTTGTCTTTTTTCTATCAGCAACATAGAAAAGATATCCTAACATTTTAACTTTGTCTCTTTGTTGTCCGTCTCCAAGTAATGCACAAACTGGAACATCTAGATATTTTCCTAATAAATCAAGTAAAGCTGTTTCTATAGCTGTAACAACATGGATAGTTGTTCTTAAATCAAACGTTTGCAATCCTCTCACGTCTGAATCATCTTGAAATTCGTCTCTTATTTTATTTAAAGTATTTCTATAATCTCCAATTGATGATCCTATAATAAATTTTTCTGAATCCTTTAGTACTTTATATATTTTTTCTCCACCTGGAACTTCACCAACACCTTCATTTCCACTATCATCTGTTAATATAACAATATTTCTAGTGAAATATGCTCCATGTGCTCCGCTTAAATTTAATAACATACAATCATGTCCTGCAACTTGATAAGCTTCCATTTTAACAATTTTGGGTGTAGCCATTTTTATCACTCCATGTTATTTTATTATTAATTTTCATTCAGTTAATTTCACAGTAAACTTATACTGATGATGTTAATTATCTAGATATATAATTATCAAATAATTTTATGCCTCATCAGTATTAGTTATTATTTAAATTAAAGTATACGGGCTTTTTCAATTTATTTTGTTAACATTATTAATCTTTATTAATATTAAATAGAATAGTAATATTGAATTCTCCATATTTTTAGAGATAGAATATTTAAAAAATAATATTAAAAATTCTATATTAATTTTGAGGTAATATTTATTACAATTATAGTTCTAACAAAGAGTTTCTCTTATCTATGAATTTCAACGTTTGCTAATTTTTCATAGTATTTAATTATACTTGAATGATCTTCCATTTCATGTCCATCAATCTTTAATGCTTCCATCATTTCACGTACAGCAGCTGTTAATGGTAATGAAACACCTACACCATGTGAAGTTTCTAATACATTATTTAAATCTTTTATATGAAGATTTATTCTGAATCCTGGGTCAAATTTTCTATCCATAACTAATGGTGCTTTTGCATCTAAAACTGTACTTCCAGCAAGACCACCTCTTATTGCATTGTAAACAAGATCTGGGCTAACTCCAGCTTTTTGAGCTAAGATTAGAGCTTCTGACATAGCTGCTATATTTATAGCTACTATAGTTTGATTACAAAGTTTTGCTATATTTCCAGCACCAATTTCTCCAACTCTTACTACAGAACCAGCCATTGCTTTCATCAAATCAAGATATTTATCAAAAACTTCTTGTTTTCCACCAACCATAACAGAAATTGTTCCATCTATAGCTTTTGGTTCTCCTCCGCTTACTGGTGCATCTAGCATTTCAACACCTTTTTCTAATAATGCTGCACCAATTTCTCTTGATGCAAGCGGTGCAATTGAACTCATATCAATTAAAGTTAATCCCGCGTGGGCTCCTTCAATTAATCCATTTTCTCCAAAAACTACGTCTTTAACGTTTGGTGAATTTGGTAACATTGTTATAACTACATCACACTTTTCTGCTATTTCTTTATTAGTTGAACAAACTTCTGCTCCAAGTGCCTTTAATTCTTCTAAAATCTCTTTATTACGATCATTAATTAATAACTCATGACCAGCCTTTACTAAATTTTTACTCATAGGTTTTCCCATGATTCCAAGTCCTATAAATCCTATTTTCATTGTTAATCACTCCTTTTTTATTGTTTTTTACTTTTCAGTTCTAAGCTTTTAAAAATTATTTTATATTATAAACTTCTAAGTCTTTTAAAACTTGAGTTAATTTTTCGCGATTTTTATTGCTTATTGCTCCTACTGGTTTTAATGCAACCCCTACATCAATTCCAACTAATTGTACTGCTTCTTTTATAAGTCCTGGGAAAGTTGCAAACGCATAAGCATTTCTAAGTGGTACTAATTTATTTTGCAATTCCTCAGCTTTTTTTAAATCTCCATTCATAAATGCATTATAGATTCCTACAGATATTTTAGGTGCAATGTTAGCACTTGATGCAATAGCTCCTTTAGTTCCATTTACTAAACCATGATAGATTAATGTGTCTATTCCGCATAATACTGAAAAATCTTCTTTATCTTTTGTGAGTTCTAGATATTTATCCATTCTTTCAGAACTTCCACTACTATCTTTTATACCTATTATGTTTTCTACTTCCGATAATCTTAGAGCAGTTTCTGGCATTATTGAGTTATGAGCTCTACCATCACATCCATATAGAATTATTGGTGTTTTCACCGAATTTGCTATAGATGTATAATGCTCTATTAATTCATCTTGTGTTGGTGATACAAAATATGGAGTTATTACTGAAAGAGCTGAAATACCTCCAACTTTTTCTGCTATTTGCGCAGTTTTTATAGAATTATTAGTTGTAATTTCACCAGCTCCTGCATAAACTGGTACTCTACCGTTTACATGTTCAACAGTAACTTCCATAACTCTTTGTTTTTGTTTATCTGTTAGTCCATAGATTTCACCAGTACTTCCTAAAATAAATACTCCATGAACTCCAGCTTCTAAAGTATAATTAATAATTTTTTTTAATGAATTCTCTATTAAATTTCCTTGCTCATCTAAAGGTGTTACTAAAGCAGGGATAATTCCACTAGGTTTAAACATACTAATTACTCCCATCTATTATTTTGATTTTCTTTCATGAGTCATATATAAATTTATTATTCTATATGCCGCTTCTTTTACAAGTTCTGAACCATTTTTAATTGCCTCATCTAGACTCATAGGTTTATCTATTATGCTAAATATTCCATTGAATCCAACCTCATACAAGGTTTCTGTACCTTCACCTATTGACCCTGCAAGCGCAATCACTGGAATATTCTTCTTCTTTGCTTCATTTGCTACACCAAAAGGTGTTTTCCCAAATTTAGTTTGATAATCTATTCTACCTTCACCGGTAAAAACCAAATCACAATCTTCTAATTTTTCACTAAGCTTACTTTCTCGAACTATAATATCTATTCCACGTTCTAACTTAGCTTTAATTACTGCAATAAATGCTGCTCCCATGCCTCCTGCTGCTCCAGCACCTGGAACATTAATGACATTCATATTAAATGTATTTTCTAAGATTTCTCCATAGTGATGTAAGTTTTCATCTAAAACTTTCATCATTGGTTTATCTGCGCCTTTTTGTGCACCAAATATAAATGAGGCACCATTTTCTCCACAAAGGGGATTTTCAACATCACAAGCAATTTTTATGTTACATTCTATAATCCTTGTATCAAAGTTTGTCATATCAATTTTATATAACTGACCTAATTCAACTGCTCCATCTTGAAGCTCCTTGTTATCTTTATTAAAAAATTTAACTCCTAAAGCTTTCAGCATTCCTGTTCCGCCATCGTTTGTGGCGCTTCCACCTATTCCAATTATGAAATTCTTACATCCTTTATCTAATGCATCCTTTATCAATTGACCTGTTCCATATGTAGATGTTATAAGCGGATTTCTTTCATCTTGCTTTAAAAGTGGTAATCCTGATGCAGCTGCCATCTCTATTACAGCTGTCTTTTTATCTCCTAATAGACCATAAAATCCTTTTATTTCTCTCATAAGCGGATCTTTTACTTCTACAATTATTGTTTCTCCATTTGTAAGTGAAACTAAAGATTCAACAGTTCCTTCCCCACCGTCTGCCATAGGTACTTTCTCAATTATAAAATCTTTA
This sequence comes from Bacillota bacterium, assembly GCA_021837545.1. The sequence continues at coordinate 17,564 of JAKBFR010000019.1, forward strand.
CTATATTTATTAAGTCCCTCTTCTATAGCGCTCGCTACTTCAAGGGCTGTTAGACTTCCTTTAAATGAATCAGGTGCTATAACTATTTTCATCTATTCACCTCCTGTCAAAATAATGAGTATAAATTACAACTTTTTTTAATATTTTGCAATTTTCATTATCAAACTATTACTAACTTTCTAAACTTCAACAATTTATATGTTAATACTTCCATTGATAACTTTTACATGAGTTAATTATACTTAAAATATTACCACCAAACAATGTGCATCCAACATAAATAATATAACTTATGTATCTATCTTTTTGTTCATTTACACAGTTATAATAAGGAAGATTCAATCAGCTCACACACACCCTTAATTTTTAACTTTAGTATTTAAATTTACACTCTTAAAAAATTCAGATGAAATTCTAAATCCTTAGCTTTTTCTAGCTCTTCTCCTAAATCTCTAAGAAATATTTCTGCTGCTAAAGATACTTTACACTGAAATAGATGATCAGCTCTAACATTAAAGTTTAAATCTGATAATGTTATGTGAGCATGCACAAGTGGATCATCATTGTCTAATCTTCCAACATTACCAACAAGGCTTGTTATTTCCACATACTCATCAATATCTTTGGTATGATACTATTTAGTTATTGGGTTAAACCACCCCAATTTTGCATAGGATATTGCACCAATTCCCGTGAAACATGCTCCCTTTATATTTTCCTTTCTGCATAATTCTGTGATCTCTTTTACTATGTCATCACCTTTGTCCATTTTTATTGCAAAATCTGAATTTATTTTTCTAAATTTCACCTAAACCTCTCCTATCTCTTTTTAATTAATTTTATTTTCCATGTCCACCATGTCTTTTGCAATTTTTCTTAGACTATCAATTATTTTTGCTATATCTTCATTAGCTTTCGATTGATTTTCAGTTATTATAGTACTTTCTTCAACATTATTTAATACATTTTCAACAGATGAACAAAGCTTACTAAGTGTTTCACCTATATTTTTAGAAGAAATATTACTTTCATAAGCTAATTTACGTATTTCCTTGGCTACAACTGAAAAGCCTATTCCATATTCACCAGCTCTACTGGCTTCAATTGCTGCATTTAAACCAAGTAAATTGGTTTGTTTAGCTACTCTTTTTATAATTTCTAATATTTCAGTAGTATTTTTCATTTCTTCAAAAACATTTCTTGCAATCAATGAAGTTTCCTTACTTTTACTAGCAAGTTCTTGTGATGAAGAAAATAATTCTTCAGTAGCTACTACTGCTATTTTAATAGCAGTATATAGTTCTTTAGTGTAAAGTTGTATTCTTTCAATCTTTTTTTGCTCCAATAAACTTTGATTTTCCTTAGCAGCAATTATTCTTAGAGCTTGATTTATAGCTGATTTTAAAGATGATGATGCAGTATTAATTAATTCTGTTTTGATTCCATATTGTTCTGCATATTTAACTTCTTGAGCACTGCAAATGACTCCATCTAAACCTTCTTTAGAAAATTTAGAAATTAAATTTTCAAATTCACTTACTTCGCATGGCTTGGTAAGGATATCCATATCACCTATTTTATAATTACAGGTAATGTCACCAATTAGAGTTTTGGAAACAAGTATCCCAATTTTCTTTGCTCCCTTTTCACTAAGTTTTTCCACTGAATATAACATATCGTGAATAGAGCTTATAACTTTAATAACTGGTTTAGAAGTTAGACTTTGCAAATTAGCGGCTGTTCTTCCACGGCTTATAAATACATCAATATACGGATAATCTCTGACTATTTTTTCACTATCTTTTGCAGAAGCAATAATAACTGGAATGATTATATTCATTTCTTTCATCAATTGATTAGCCATATCTGACATTTGTTGTGAAATTGCAACAAAAAGAATATTGTTCAATAAGAACACCTCCAAATATTTCTAGAATTACACTTATGATGCACTTAGTTACTATAATTCATATATCTAAACTATTAGAGAATGTTGCAACAGTTATTTATATATTTGGCTTTATTATAATTATATAAATAATAAAAAATTTAGAGATATATAATTAATATCTCTAAATTTTTCGAAAGTTAATTTATTCGAGTTCAAGTCTTTGAATTTTACCTACTATTAACCAATAGCTTAATACGGCTATGACTCCATGTACTCCAACAAACACTAATGCACTATTAAACGATCCACTTCTATCAACAAGAATACCTATAACAATAGGAACTATAATCCCCGCAAGATTACCTAACCCATTGAAAACACCACTTGCTATACCTACAATCTTTTTCGGTGCCGTATCACTTATTACTGTCCAACCTAATGAACCGAAGCCTTTTCCAAAGAAAGCTAAACACATGAACGCAATTACTATTGTATTAGAATCAGTATAATTGCAAAGAATAATGCTTGAACTAAGAAGTAATCCAATAGTTATAGGAATTTTTCTAGCAATACTTAAATTTCCTGATCTTTTTAATATACCATCTGATATAAAACCACTTGATAAACCTCCAATGCATCCACAAATAGCTGGTAATGAAGCCACAATTCCTGCATGTAATATAGAAAAATGCCTTGCTGTTACTAAATAATTAGGGAACCATGTCATAAAAAAATACGTAATAGCATTAACACAATATTGCCCAATAAAAATACCTACAAGCATCCTGCTTTTAAAAAGCTGACCAATATCACTCCAATTAAAATTTGATTTAGCAGCAGTCTTTGAATTTGCATTGCCAATATCACTGTCTAAATCAATTACACCTCCACCTTCAGCTATATAATCAAGTTCAGCTTGGTTTATTCTAGGATGTTTTGTAGGAACATGGAAAAGCTTTAGCCAAAAACCTAAGAATACAAATCCTAAAACTCCCATTATTAAATATACATATTCCCAACCATACTTAAATGCTAACCATCCCATAAAAGGTGAAAAAATAGCAATGGAAACATATTGTGCACTATTAAATATTGAGCCTGCAACACCACGTTCTGATGTTGGAAACCAAGCAGCTAATATTCTTCCAGAACCTGGTCCAACTGGAGTTTCAAATGCTCCAAGACAAATTCTCAAAAATATAAGTACACCGAATGAAAATGCGTACCAACCGCTAAATCCCATGGCAAATGTAGCTAATGACCATAATCCAACACCAAACGCCATAATTTTTTTAGAACCAATTTTATCACCCAGCCATCCTGATGGTAATTGCCCTAAAACATAAGCCCAACTGAAAGCAGACATAAGAATTCCCATATCGGTTTTATTTATATTTAATGCCTTTTGCATTCCACCAGCGGCAATTGAAATCGCAGCACGATCTGCCGTACTTAATGTTAGTAACGCAAGTATCATTGCTAGTGCCACAAACCTATACTTAGTACGTTTCCCTAAATTTTTTATAGTATCAATATTTTCTTTTATCATAATTTCATTTCCTCCTTAAAATATCTTTAGCTTCATGTACTCGTTATCATCTCATTTAGAATTAGGTAATCATAAAATAGTGTTTAATTTAAAATTAGAAATCTGTTAAGTATTTCGCGAATACCTTGTAATATTATTATTATATTTTTAACAATCTCATTCAATATTCAACTGCACAATTTTTAACCGTTTTCATTGTATTTTTTTTGGCTGAATGCACATTATTTTATTTTGTTTAATTAAAATTTACTATTGCAATAAGGACATAACAACAAAAAATAACAAATCTATTTGCAAGCCTATTTTCCATTGCAACTTTTGACTTGTTATTTTTTTGCCCCCCTTAGTGAGCTAACTTATAAAATCGGAATATGGTGATTTATTATCTGCTCTTAAACAGGAAATAAAATTCTAGCTATGTATATGACGGATGTAAGTGTGACACCACTTAAGATTGTTGATACCATTACTTCCTGTGATGCAAAATTTTCATTGTTATCACATTCAACAGCAATTAACGCAGTATTTACAGCTGTTGGTACTGAGTAAGAAATTAAAAGTACCTGTGCAATAATTGTATTAAAGCCAAGCATATGTATTAATACTAATGCAATCATAGGTCCTACAATAAGTCTTGTAAAAACTGCTATATTTACATTAATATTTCTAAAATCAAACTTAGTTTTTGAAAGTTGGACTCCTAGCGATATTAACGCTATTGGTACAAGACCATTCTTTACGTATTCTAATGTAGGCCATATTGGCGTTGATGTTATATCAACTTTAAAATACTTAAGCAAAAGCGCAAGAGGGATTGCATATATAGATGGCATAGTAAAAATTTGACGCATTGAATCTTTAATATTCATATTAGCCCTTCCTGCATTATAAAATCCAATTGTATTCATTGTAATATTCATAAACACCAAAATCATAATTTGAGATGTAAGTGCTTCTGCTAAGTAGGGGGTCTTACCATCAATTATATAAGGTGCACTTCCAAAAATAAGTGTAACAAGAGATACACCTATGTTACCTGTATTGTTAAACATTATCGCATTTTTAAATGCACTTGTCATGCCTACATCATATTTGCGAATTTTAGAAATTATTCTTGAGATTATATCATTAACTATTAAATATAACACACAAAAAAGTAAAATCTTAAGCATATCAAAAGATATGTTAGTAGTATAAAGATTATAAAATATAAATCCAGGTACAAATAAATAAAAATTTAATTTACTAAGAGTAGATATACTTAAATCGAACTTTTTGCTTATTACATACCCTAAAATAATTATCACAAAAATAGGTATAATATTATTTCCTAATATATGTAAAAAAATCTCCATTATTCGTCTTTCTCCTTAAAGCTTCTTTTAAATTATTTATTATCTTCCATATTATTATTATTCTGAAAATTATACCATGACGAGGCTGTTGGACAACTAAGAAATCAGTTGTTCAACAGCCTCTTTTTAGATTATTTATCAATAAAAACTATACCAACCTTGTTTTTAAGTAATTGGTGCTGGGTTGAAAATACATAAATCATTATGCAATTTATATTTTTCAGCAAAGGATTTTTCTCTACCACTAGCAACATCTATAATTTTATTAAATAGTTCAGTTCCAATCTCTTGAATAGTAGAATCTCCTGTTGCTATAGGGCCAGCATTTATATCAATTAAATCCTGCCACATATCCTTCATATCATTTCTAGAACATACTTTAATTACAGGTGCTGCTGCTAAACCATATGGTGTACCTCGCCCTGTCATAAATACTTGAAGTGTAATCCCCGATGCAAGTTGAGATGGCCCGCATACAATATCACTAGCAGGTGTTGCTGCATATATAAGACCTTTCTTAGTAGGTCTTTCTCCTGGTGATAAAACTTCTACTATTGGAGAAGTTCCTGATTTTGCAATAGAACCCATAGCTTTCTCTACTATGTTAGATAGACCACCCTTTTTATTACCTGGAGTCGGATTGGCACTACGATCAACTTGACCATTTAATAAATAGTTATCATACCATTTCATTTCTGCTGCTAACTTTTCACCTACTTCTTCGTTTATACAACGTTCACCAATAATATGAACTCCATCACGAACTTCAGTAACTTCTGAAAACATTACGGTTGCTCCTGCTTGAACTAACATATCAGATGCATATCCTGCACTTGGGTTTGCTGTAACTCCTGAGAAAGCATCGCTACCACCACATTGCATTCCAATGCATAGATCTGATAATGGAAGAGTTTCTCTCTTTCTTTGATTTAATTTAGCTAATTTCTTATCAGCCATTTCCATTAATGCGTTTATCATAGCATCCATTCCTTTTTGCTCTTGAAGGACGATGACGTTTTCAGTAGATATGTCAGCTTCATCTAATAACATTTCTACTGTTAATTTTTCGCAGCCTAGTGCTACAACCATTACTTCACCACCAAAGTTAGGATGCTTTACAAGATTCCTTAATGATCTAATTGGAATTATTGCTTCTGGTGCATTAATAGCAACCCCACATCCATAAGCATGATTGATTGGTACTATGTCATCTACGTTTGGATATTTAGGAAGTAATTCTTCTTTCATTTTTTTTACAGCTACATTTAAAACACTGGTTACACATTGTACAGTTGTGCTTATACCCAAAATATTTCTAGTTCCAGCATAACCTCCATTAGGATTTCTATAGCCTTCAAAAGTTTTTATAGGCGCTTCTGGAAGATCTGTAACTATGTTCGTTGCAAATTCCATTTCATCTACAGACGGTGGTAATGGGAGTTCTAGCATTTTTTCATTAATCCAATCCCCCTTTTTTATTAAATTGATAGCATGTCCTAAAACTATTCCATAACGGACAATTTTTTCACCTTTGGGAATATCGCATAGTGCAATTTTATGACCTTGTGGAATATCTTGGTTAGCTAGTATATTATCCATAACTTCTGTTCCAGCAGAAATTGCATTAACAGCAATTGCTACATTATCTAAATCATTAATCTTAATAAAAGTTTGTTTACCCATAATATTATGTCCCCTTCTCTAAATTGCTAATTTAAACTATTGTATTTAAACAATTTAGTTTGTATTTTTGTTAATTTTATTGTATAAAATAAGTAGCTATTAATCAAATTAATTAAAATAAGAGAACTCTTAGAAAAACTTATAGAAAGAAGATATATGTATGGATTTAAAACAATTAGAATATATGATACAGATAGCAGAAGAAAAAAATATAACAAAAGCAGCAGAAAAGCTATTTATTACCCAATCAGCACTCAATCAACAATTGTTAAAGTTAGAAAAAGAACTAGGATCTCCACTGTTTTATCGCTCCAGAACGAACTGGCATTTAACAGAAGTTGGTGAAATATATATAAATGCTGCTAAAGAAATTATTGCAGTAAAAAAAGAATCCTATAATCGTATTAGTGACTTAATCAATATGAAAAATACTCACTTATCTATAGGATTGACACCTGAAAGAGGTATATCTATGTTTGCATCAGTTTATCCTGAGTTTCATAAACTACACCCAAATGTCATAGTCGAACCAGTTGAACTAAGTGTGAGGCAACAAGAAGCTATGATTAATCGCAGAGAATTAGATGTTGGATTTTTAACACTCTCTGATGATATGCAAAAGAACCATAACATATATACTTCTATTTTAAAAGAAAACATTATAGTTGCTATACCTTCTAGTCATCCATTAGGAAAGGATGGAAGCATATATGGGAAGTTACTTAAAGATATTGATTTAGAATTACTAAAAGAAGATAATTTCGTGCTGATTTCTAAGGGTAGTACAATTCGAGAAGCTATAAACCCAATCTTCCAAGATGCTGGTTTTTCTCCAAAGTTATTGTTTGAGACAAGAAGCTGTCAAACACTAATTAATATGGTAATGAAAAATTTATGTTGTACTATCTTACCAGAACATTATGCAATAAATTCTAAAGATGTTGTTTATTTTTCTTTACCACAAAAACCTCAGTTAAGAGTTGTTGCTATGCATAAAAAGGGTGGGTATCTAAGTAAAGCTACGGAAGACTTTATTAAATTAGCTTCAACTTATTGGAACAAATTGAGAAGTGAAAAATCAGATGAGTAAATGATTCAGAAAATACACTGATTAATTTTATTCAATATTATCCTTTTGTAGCGGAATAACATAAAAATAAAGAGTTGATTTTTTAAGTCAACTCTTTACTTACCACATTACTTGTATTATAATTCTATATACTTCATTTTAGAGAACCTATTTTTTAATTAAGAATCAAACATTATTTTAATTATTATCTATTTCAAAATTAATTATTGCACTATAAAGCCAAAATAGATCTGTATATTTTCTTGGATTTCTATCTGTAAGCTTATAAATTTTATCCAAGCGATAACTCAATGTATTTCTATGAATAAATAGCTTATTTGCTACGTTGTTGAGTTCTCCATTTTCTCCTATAAGAACTTTTAATGTTTCTCTAAGCACTTTACTCTTATCGTGTAAAGCTATTAATTCATATGTCTCCTTCAATTCATTGATTTTCCACTTGGCACTATTTTGAGAAAATAGCATATCATACTTTAGCGTCTCAAATACATAAACATTATCTTTGGGATGCATTTTTTTGCCAAATGTTAGTGCCTCATTCGCTATATCAAAAGATTTATATATTTCCAACAACTTATTCTGTATTTTACCCGTTGCTATTTTTGTATTAATTTCTATTTCATTTTTAATTTTTTCATTAATTTTTTTTAATTTTTCTGTATAATCTTCATTTTTATTATTATTGCTTGAGCATTTATGTAATAGCACAATTGTTTTTGAATTAACTACGCATGCTAGTGATCCTTTAAATACTCCTTCTAGTATGTTTATTACTCTACTAGATATATCTAACTCTGTTTTTGCAGAGCTACTATCATTAGGAATTAATTCAATAATAAAAACATTAATAGGATTATTATTTTGCAATTTAAATTTTTTGATATATTCATCCAATAGAATAACTGAATCTGGTTTATTATATATAAGTGCAAGTATCATTTCTTCTTTAATTCTATTATTCCATTCTAACTCTTTTATTACATGCTCTTGTTCTATCATCATTTCTGCTGTCATTTTGATTAATTTAGCATAACCTAAAACTTCCTTAGGCTTACCTGTAATTCCAATTACTCCAACTACTTTATTTTGAAATTCTATAACTATATTGGTACCTGGATGTACCCCTTGTAACTTTTTGCTTTCATTTTCACTAACATTAAATTCTGATTTTCTCTGCAATGCGATAATTGAACCTTCATGAATAGTTCCAATTCTCTCTTTATCTCCAGATGCTATTATTACACCATTTTCATTCATAATATTAATATTATAATTAACAACATTCATAGTTCTTTCAACTACACTTTTAGCCAATTCTTTGCTCAAGTATTCCATAAGTTTCCCCTCCTTTTATCCAATATAGATAACTTCAAAATATGAAACAACATAGAAGTTATAGAATTCCATTATCTATCTACACTCTTCATTTTAATCTTCCCATAATGTAATTACTTAGTCTAGCTTAATATTTTTTTCTAGAATCACTACAAACAAATAATCGATTTTAGAGTAATGACCAAGCTCTATTTAATGTCCTTTTTGCATTTGCAACTACAATTTCTGAATTTTCATCCTCCCAAGGTTTAACTTCAAATGAAATTATGTAAGGATTTTCTTCATCAAAAAATTCTTCTTCTTTCATAACCTGAAGAAATTCTTTAACTTCATTTACATCATTGACTCCATTAGGGAATCCAAACCTTGGATGAGTATCTCCATATGCTACTGCTCCATCTTTCATAACACAATTTCCAATGTGAAAATGTGTTATGTATGGTTTCATAGTTTGAATAGCAAACTTTGAAGATTCATATGTTTGAGGTAAGTGGGATAAGTCTACTAATAGTCCAAAATTATCCGCATGCTCTCTTACATCTTTTGCAAATTTTTCTGCATAAGGAGCTGGTCCAATTAATACTTTCTTATCAACACTATAATCAAAAACTTCAAGAGTAATTGACATGTTCTTAGTTTTTGCATATTTACATACATTTTTTGTTGTCTTTAATAATTGTACATATGCCTCATCTTTTTTATCTTCATCATACTTTCCTGCTAAAAAAGCTATACTTTTAGCACCTAAATAATTGGCTTCATCTATAGACTCAATAATTAACTTTTCAGCTTTTTTTCTTTCAGATTCATCTAAATGATTTGGATTTAATTTAGCACCCAATAATCTTGGTTGAACTCCATATGTAATTATCATATGACTTTGTTCTAATAATTTTTTAATCTCTTCTCTTTTGTTCTTATCTTCAATGTGTGTAATTTCTATTGCATTAAAATAATCATCTACTAAAACTTTTTTAATTGATTCTACAAGGTTTTGTTGTTTATCAAATTTAGTAGTCCCTGGATAAGCCATAAAATGTATTAATCCAACTTTTAAATATTTATAAATTGATTCATTCATTGTAATTCCTCTTTTCTTAACATTATTATTAGTTATTTTATAATAATTAGACCTTCATTACGTGCAATAAACTATCGTTTACTTATTAATTCAATAACTATTTTACTTAATAAACTCTCACCTAGTCTGAAAATATTTAAGCACTTAAGTATCTTTATTTTTCTTCAGTTTTTTCATATATTCCAAACTTAAAAATCTCCAAATACTTATTAAAGTCCTCCATAATCTCTTCTATATTATTAAAAACTTCATCAACGGGAATATTCTTATACTTTTGAATATACTTACTAGAAAGCCCATCCATACATAACATTACTAACTCTATTGCTTTCTGCGAATCAATTTCCTTTCTAAATTTCGATGTATCTATTTTTTCAAAAAATTCTGGTAAATATTTTGAGCAATAGGTATTATATCTTTCTGTAAGTTCTTGTTCCAATGATTCTGGCATATTGGAAATTGCTGAAAATACTAGCTTATTCATAACAGGTTCCTCTTGAATTATCTTCATCTTTCTTATGCTAATTCTCATGAATCTTTCAAATATATCTTCTGATTCAACCTCTTTTAGTGAATAATATTTATCTATTAAATTAGTAATACAATAGTCAAATGTATATAGAAACAAGTTCTTTTTATTTCCAAAGTAATGAAATAATATTCCCTTAGAAATGCCTGCCTTATTTACTATAGAATTTGTAGATGCTTTATCATATCCCTTTACTGCAAATTCTTCAATAACAACATCTAATATTTTTTTCTTTTTTTCTTCTTGCAAATTTTCAAATTTATTTATCACGTTTTGTCTGCACCTCCGATTATACAATAGTCAATGCTCAATTGTCATCTAGTGGAAATTAAGCATTGATAATTGCTAAGTATAGTATCCATTTAAGGTATCTATATTATTTTAAAGCTTTAGCTTCATTCCTTCTTTTGTATTGTTATCAGGTTTTACTATTATTCTATCTCCTTCTTTTAAACCATCTATTATTTCTATTGTTTTTTCACTTTCAATCCCCTTGTTAACTTGCTTTATAACAGCCTTTCCATTATCTACAACAAATACACAAGAGTTTCCTTTATAATCGAATACTGAACTATCGGGTACCACTAGAGTATCACTCTTCATTTCAGTTATAATTTTACTGTCCAAATCGTAACCCGGTTTTAATAAATTGATATCATCGCTTATTTCAATAGTTACAAGAACTCTTTTTTGATTTACGCCTAATGAAGATGTTATATTTTTTGCTTCTGGCGCTATTTTTATTACCTTACCTTTTACAGTTAAATCTCCTATCGCTTTGCCACTTATTTCTACATCGTTTCCTATTTGAACTTTATAAATATCATCTGATAATATATTAGCTTCTAGTTCTAAACTTTTAGTATCTCCTATTAAAAATGCTACACTACCAGCTGTCCCTATTGAGTTTTCATCCACAAGTTTTTCAATGACAATTCCATCAATTGGAGCTAAAACTTGTTGCTTCTCAATATTATTCATTATAGTATCCTTTAGAATCATAGACTGTTCAACTGTAGCTATATATCCATTTTTTACATAATCAGGAGTTCCATCTTTAACATCTTCCAGCTGAAAATTTGCAGATTTTAATGAGGCCTCTGCATTTTTATATGCATCATCAGCCTTATTAAAATCCTCCTGACTTATAGCACCAGACTCATAAAGTGTCTTTGCATTATTAAATTCTCTCTTTGTAGATTCATAAGTAATTTTCGCTACATCTACAGCTGCTTGTGCAATTTCAATCTTATTTACGTAATTAGAGCTATCAGTACTTGCAAGTTGAGCTTTAGCTGCTTCAATCTTTGAATTAGCATCTTGAAGTTTTAACTCTAAATCTTCCTTGTCCATTGTTAATAGTACATCACCTTTTTTTACATAGTCCCCTACCTTAATATTTATATTATTTATTTTTCCAGAACCTTCAATATAAACCGTTTGTTTTTTATTGCTTTGCACAGTAGCTGTATCTTCAATATATTGTTTTATCTCACCTTTCTCTACAATTGCAGTCTCCACTACTTGTCCACCTTGCATATTCACATAAACGAATCCACCTGCTATGCATAGTAATCCTAAAGTTATTCCCCAAAACACTTTCTTATTTTTGATGTTTATCTTCATATTCACTCATCTCCCCTTTAACTCAACTAACAGTTAACAGTTCACAATTAACAATGTAGGATAAAATTCCTTCTGAATTTTTATTAACTAACTCTTAATTCTTAACTCTTACCTGAATTAATCATTCTTTATTTTTTAAGACTTCTATCATATCAAGAGATTTAATCTTTTTCATTAAAGTTAAATTAGTAATAGCAGTGAAAATAAGTGTTATAATTATTGCAATAATATAAGTCTTAAATTCTACTACATATGGAATTGTATAAGCATTAGTACTGCTACTTGCCATCAAATAAGCTCCAAGCCATTTTCCAAATGGCAATCCTATTACCATCCCAAATACAGTAATTATATAATTCTCATTAAAAATTAGTTTTTTAACTTCATTGTTGTTAAACCCTAATACCTTTAAAGTCGCAAGTTCTCTTTGTCTTTCAAAAATGTTAATCGCAGCAATATTATATAAAACAGCAATAAGTAGAATCCCTGCAAGTATAATGTACACTCCAACAGAAGCTTTCATTGCACCCATAGTGCTTAAAAGAGCATTAAGAGAATCTGTCTTCGATTCTACAGATGTAACTGCTGGCATATCTTTTAACTTGTCTTTAACTTCATTTTCAAAATTAATATTATCCAATTTTAATACGGCTGAACTTGCTATCATGCCTTCTCCTAGTATACTATTTAAATTATCCATAGAAGTATATGTGCTTAACCCTAGGTATTGAACTACAATTCCCTTAATAACCATCTCTTTCTTTTCTTTTCCCGGAAAATAAAATTTAATATTCACACTGTCATTTACTTTTACGCCTAAAGTATTTGCAAGTTTTTCAGAAATAAGTATCCCATTTTTAGGAATACTTATTTCATTACCATTTTTATCTTCAACTTTATACATCTTAGGATCTTTTACTAGTGCAGTAAATCCTACATTTTTACTCCTCCAGCCATTTGATATTTCAACACCTGTTTCTAATACTGGTTCTAAGTCTTTTACGTGAGTAATATTCTTAATATTATTTAATTCCTCTATACTAATTAATTTAGAGAATTTCACTTTTATATCATAGTTCTGAATATTTCCGTATTGCTGATCTATCATAAAATTCATAGAATCTGACATACTTAAAGCCACTAAAAGTATAGCTGAAGAAAATATAACTCCGAATGAGGTTAATATTGCCCTCTTTTTATATCTAAATAAATTTCTTATTATAATTTGACCTAGATAACTTGTGTTTCTCCATATAATATCTATCTTTTCAATAATTATCTTCCTACCGCTTTCAGGTGATTTTTGCCTCATGGCTTCACTAGGCATTATTTTAAATATGGATTTGCAAGAATGGTATCCCGCAAATAAGCAGAATATTAATGTTAAAATAAAAGCTGGAATTACAAACTCTCCATAAATTTTAATATCAGCAAGAGGCAAATTAAAATATTGATTATAAAGTTTTGTCATACCAAC
>JAKBFR010000122.1 GCA_021837545.1 Bacillota bacterium
ATCTGCATTTAATGCCTTCATGCTACCAAATCCTGAAACTCCAAGTCTAGTTATAGGCGCTTCAGCACCTCCTGCAAGCATCACATCTGCATAACCATGCTTTATAGTTCTAAATGCATCTCCAATATTATTAGTTCCTGTAGCACAAGCAGTTACTGCTGATGTACAAGGTCCTTTTAATCCATGTTTAATAGCTACATTTCCTGCACCTAAATTTATGATTGTCATAGGAACAAAAAATGGAGATACTCTCTTTGACTTTCCAGTAGCAATCTTAGTGCATTCAGTTTCAATAGTTTCAAATCCACCTATTCCTGATCCTAACATTACTCCAAATCTATTTAAATCCTCTTTTTCTAAATCTATTCCTGAATTCTTTATTGCTTCATCTGATGCAACTAACCCAAATTGAGCAAATCTATCTAGTCTTTTAGATTCTTTTTTACCTATTAAAGTGTCTGGATCAAAGTCCTTAACTTCTGCGGCAATTTTTACTTCTATTAAATCGTGATCTATTAAAGTAATAAAATCTATTCCTAGTTTTCCACTCTTTGCATTATTCCAAAATGTATCAACATCATTTCCTATCGGCGTTAAAGCTCCCATTCCTGTAATAACAACTCTTCTTTCCATAAATCCAATCTTCCTCCATTACATTAACATTCCACCATCAACTTGAATAACTTGCCCAGTAACATAATCTGAACTTTCACTTGCAAGGAATGCTACAACATTTGCTACATCCTCTGCACTTCCAAGTCTTTTAAGTGGTATGTTTTTCTTTGCTTCTTCTTTAAATTTATCGCCTAAAGCATCTGTCATATCAGTTTCAATAAATCCTGGTGCTACTGCATTTACAGTAATTCCTCTTGAACCAACTTCTTTAGCAAGTGACTTTGTCATTCCAATTATACCTGCTTTTGATGCAGCATAATTAACTTGACCTGCATTTCCTGAAATTCCAACTACTGACGAAATACTTATGATCTTTCCATGTTTTTGCTTAACCATAATTGGAGTAATAGATTTTAAACAGTTAAATACTCCTTTTAAGTTTACATCAATAACACTATCAAAGTCTTCTTCTTTCATTCTAAGTATTAATGTGTCTTTAGTTATTCCAGCGTTATTTACCATAATATCAATATTTCCAAATCTCTCTTTAGCTACTGCTACAAGATTTTCAACTTCTTTTAACTTAGAAATATCTGCCTTTACGCTTAGAACTTCGACACCCATTTCTTTTATTTCATTTTCAACGTCTATTGCTTCTTTTTCGCTACTTCTATAGTTTAAAACTATATTTACTCCAAGAGATGCAAGCTTTAAAGCAATTGCTTTTCCGAGTCCTCTTGATGCTCCTGTAATTATAGCACACTTTCCTTTTAGCATATAAATAATTACCTCCCTATATTCAATGATCAATGATCAATTTTCAATGCTCAATGATCAATTATCAATGGTCAATTATCAATGGTCAATTCTCAATTGTGGCTGAAATCCTTTCGAAATTTTTAATAAAATATATTTTTCAAATCATTTTGCGAAAAGTGATAATCGAAAAGTAAAGTTCCAAATTTTATATTTAGTTATTCCAACTTTATCTTCCAAATTGTTCCTTCCTTGATAATTGACAATTTATATTTAAAAATTGACAATTGTTAACTATTAATTGTATCAACTGTATTCTTCAATGATTCCATATCTTCTACATTTAAAAGATTTACATTTTTATTGATTTTCTTAACAAATCCCCTAAGTGCTTTTCCTGGTCCAACTTCAATGAATGTATCTACACCACTATCTATCATATGTTTTATTGTTTTCTCAAAAAGTACAGAAGTTCTTATGTGCTTCTTTAGTAGATCTCTAATATCATCTTCTTTTTCATAAGGAAGCCCCTTAACATTTGAATATACTGTTTTATCAAGTTCTTTAATATTTACAGTTTTTATAGTATTAAAGAATTCTTCACTTGCAGGTTCAAGAAGTGAACTATGGAATGGTCCACTAACCTTTAAAGGAATTCCAAGGCCTCCAAGTTCTTTTGCAATCTTTACAGCTTCATCTATTGCTTGGTTTTCACCTGAAACAACTATTTGGCCTGGGCAATTAAAGTTAGCCCCTTCTATTATTCCAAATTCCCCTGCTCTGGCTAATAATTCCTTTAGCTTCTCATCATTTAGCTTTAGGACAGCAGCCATTTTACCTAAACCTTTTGGAAGGGCGCTTCCCATTATTCTTCCTCTTTCTTTTACAAGTAGTAATCCCTCTTCTAAAGAAAGTGCTCCTGCATATATGAGCGCTGGATATTCACCTAAGCTAAGTCCTGCCGCATAATCTGCTTTAATACCATTTATCTCTAACGCTTTTAATGCAATAAGAGAAGCAACAACGATTAATGGTTGTGCATTTTCTGTTGCAATAATAAGTTCTTCCGGTCCTTCAAACATCATTTTTTTTATAGGCATATTTAAAATTTCTTCACTACGATCTAAAATTTCTTTACATTCTGGTATATTTTCACAAAGTTCTTTTGCCATTCCAATAGTTTGAACTCCTTGGCCTGGAAAAAGAAATGCAGTTTTATTACTATTCATGTTTTCCTCCAAAACGCTTAAATATTTCATTTGCTTCTTCAAATAATTCTTCGATTATTTCTTTACTTGTTTGTTCTTTATTAACAAGTCCCGCTATTTGACCTGACATAAGGGAACCATTATCAACATCACCATCTTCAACTGCTCTTCTTAATGCGCCTGCTCCAAGTTTTTCTAAGTCTTCGATAGATGCTCCTTCTTTTTCTAACTTCAAGTATGTTCTTGCAAGTTTGTTTCTAAGAACTCTAACTGGATGACCTGTTGATCTTCCTGTCACTTCTGTATCTATATCATTAGCTTTTAATACTTTATCTTTGTAATTTTGATGTATTGTACATTCTTTAGCTACTAAGAATCTTGTTCCAACTTGAATTCCTTCAGATCCTAACATAAATGATGCAGCTACACCTCTGCCATCACCAATACCACCAGCTGCTATAACTGGAATACTTACTGCATCCACGACTTGTGGTACTAATGTCATTGTAGTTAATTGACCTACATGACCACCTGATTCAGTTCCTTCTGCAATAATTGCATCAGCACCTGATTTCTCCATTCTTTTAGCTAGAGCAACTGAGGCTACTACTGGAATAACCTTTATCCCATGAGACTTCCACTTCTCCATATATTTTCCTGGACTTCCTGCACCGGTTGTAACAACAGATACTCCCTCTTCACATACTAAGTCTGCTATTTCACTAGCATTTTCTGCCATCAACATTATATTCACACCGAATGGTTTATTAGTCATTTTCTTAGTTTTTTGTATTTGTTCTCTTACCCATTCTGTTGGTGCTGCACCTGTTATTATTCCAAGTCCGCCAGCTTCACTTACTGCTGAAGCTAATGAAGCATCTGCAATTCTTGCCATAGCCCCTTGAAATATTGGATATTTTATTTCTAATAGTTCGCATACTCTATTTTTTTCCACAACAAATTCCTCCTACCATACTATGTTTAACATAATAATGGAATTTTTTTTTGAATGTACCTTAAATCTATTCTAGGTAAAATAACCTACATGAAATCAATTTTACTATTATAACTTGTATTTATCAATTGCATTAGTAAAAAGTTAAAAATAAGTTCATATTCTCTAAAAGCATTACTTCTTTTCATTTATTTTTTCTACATAATCTACTGAATCTTTTATAGTTTTTAATTCTTCAACATCTTCTATTTGTATATCATATTTTTCTTCAAGTTCAATTACTATTTGAAATAAATCCAAAGAATCAGCGCCTAACTCTTCAAACGTTGTTTCTAGTTTTACTTCTTCATTTTCAACTCCTAATTGTTCGCATATAACTTCTCTAATTGCTTCGAACAACATAATCTTCTACCTCCGTAAACTTTGATATTCCTACCATTTAATTAAAGTAGAGGCATAAGTTAGCCCACCACCAAATGCTACTAATATAAGTTTATCACCTTTATTTAATAAACCTTTTTCATACATTTCATTTAAAGCTATAGGCACTGTTGCTGATGATGTATTTGCGACTTTATCTAAATTTAAATAAAACTTATCTATATTTAAATTTAATTTTTTAGCTGCTAATTCTATAATTCTAGAATTTGCTTGATGAGGAATTATATATTTAACTTCCTCTAATGAAACATTAGTATCTTTAATAACTTCATTTATAGCTTCTTCTATTGCACCTACTGCAAATTTAAATACTTCTCTGCCATTCATTCTTATATATTTATCTTTTAATATTTTTTCTTTAGAAAAAGGAGTATCAAAATCAGCTGCTCCTATAGTTAAAGCATTTCCTTTTTTTCCATCTGATCTTAAATATGATTTAATAATACCTTTTGTTTCACTTTGCTTAAGTACAGCTGCTCCAGCACCATCACCAAACAGAATGCAAGTTCCTCTATCTGTCCAATCAATTACCTTTGAAAGGACTTCTGCTCCAATTATCAATGCATTTTTATAGTTCATAGACTTCATCATACCATTTGCTATTTCTAATGCATATACAAATCCTGAACATGCAACATTTATATCAAAACACGCAGCATTATCTGCATCTAAATTACTTTGCACTAAACACGAAACTGATGGTATAAACATATCTGGACTAATAGTCGCAACTATTATTAAATCCAAATCTTGTGCAAGAACTCCAGCTCTTTCAAGAGCAATTTTAGCTGCTTTTGTTGCTATATCAGATGTATCTTCGCCTTCTGAAATTCGTCTTTCACTAACTCCTGTTCTTTGAACTATCCATTCATCATTAGTTTCAACAAATTCACTGATTTTGTGGTTTGTAACTACTAATGGTGGTAAATATGCACCAATTCCAGAAATTTCAACATTAATCATAGTATTCTCCTTTATCATTGTAATTTATATTTTTCTTTAACCCAGTTTGTATTTTTCTTTAAAAAAGTCATTTAATTTATTTAAAGAGGAAATTAAAATTGTTTCCTCTTCTATACTCAATCCTTCTATTGCATTATTTATCATTTCTCCATGAAATTTTTGATGAAGTCTAAAAGCTAATTTACCTCTTTTAGTTAACTTAACTAACACAACTCTTCTATCTTCCTCTATTCTTTTTCTTTCTACATATCCTTTTGTTATTAATTTGTTTATAGCAGTTGTTAAAGTACTTACAGTAATTTTTAATTTCTGAGCTGCTTCTGACATTGTTCTTTCGCTATACATTCCAATAGCCTCTATTGTATGTATTTCTGTTACTGAAAGATCTGAAAGTACACCATCTTTTAAACTTTGTTCTTCAATTTGTAAAACATCATTAAATAACTGCACCAAAAGTTCATTAATCACCATTGTTGATTTATTCATTCATCTGCACTCTCCAGTTTGGCCTCTAAAAAAATACTTTTTTAAATATGAAACTTATATTTTGAATATGTCTTATTATATTTTTAAACAAAAATATAAGATGATTATTTCATCTTAAAATACGTATAGCTCAAAAAGTTTTAATATCAAATAGTTTGATAATCAAAATATACTATACTAAAAATCCATTGTCAAATATTTTTCAATTTCTTCCATATATAAGTATACTTTTATTTTCAAATTCTATATGCTATAATTAATTAAGATTACTTATAGAATTAATACCTACGGCATACCAAAAAATATGGTTGGCTCATAGTTTATCTATTAGGCAAACATTATGATAAAATAGACTATCATAATTGACTTATTATTTCTGGAATATGCCAAAATATAGGAGGTGTACATATTATGACTAGAAAATTAATTTTAGCTACAGTTTTAATGTTAAGTATTACAATGGTTTCTTGTGCTACAAAGCCTAAGGATACTACTAATTCCACTGGCAATACTACTGTAGAACAAAATAAAGACAGCAATAGCTCTTCTGATACAACATCTAAAGAAGAGGTAAAGGTAAATAAGATAAAGCTTTCTATCTATACTATAGATGAAAATTCTTTAGAACCTAACGAATCAAGTACTATTGAGGTAAATGATAGTTTAAGTTTAGAAGATAAGTTGAAAGAATTATCAAAAACAGTTTCTGAAAAGAAATTTGATAATTTAACTATTGAAGTTAAATCTATAGATACAGTTAATGGAAAGAAAGTTGCTACTATAAATTTAGCTGATTCTGGTACCAATAAATGGGTACCAAAATTCCAAGGTTCAACTGGCGGTGCAGTAACAGCAAATACTTTAATTGAAAATTTCCTTCAATCTAACAACAAATCTAGAGGTGAATGGATTGATGGTGTAAAATTCTTATATAATAATGAAACAATAGAGTATGAACATGTATCAGATTTATCCACTATTAAATATAGAGATTAGAATAAGGCGTATGACATAAAATAAACTCACATACTAACCTATTATTTTTGGAAGATGTCTAATATACAATTACAAGAAAGAAACCAAACTTTAATACAATTAGAGTTTGGTTTTCACTTTATATGTCTATATTCTTCAAGTTTTCTTATTGGGTCTAATTCCTTATCTTTTTTCATGTAATCTAAAATTTAATCACACCCCTTCTACTTGCTATTAAAATTCCCTGTGTGGTGTTTCAGATAAATGTTGTTTATATTTAGAATATATATATACCCAACGTATAAATTACCCTTGTACATTAAAGATTATTATGTGATATCTAGCGTTATTAAGATTAATGATTAAAACTTTTTAGAATATATATCATGTATATACTATATATTCTAAAAAGTTTATTCATTTCAATTTGA
>JAKBFR010000020.1 GCA_021837545.1 Bacillota bacterium
ATCTGTTATAGATAAAAATAGTATTGTAATTTCAAGTCCAGGTGAATTCATAGATCAAAATGCCAGGGGTAAGAGGGTTAACTACAATAAAAGGAATATATGGCTTTATGAAAAATTAATTACCTTAGATGAAAAAAAGAGATTTTTTAATAGTGGGAGAGGATTTACAATTATTAAAGATGCATTTAAAGGAAAAGGTAGGGTTAAATTTATTAATTCTATAGTAGAGCACAGTTTCAAAGTAATATTACCAGGGATTAATTCAGTTAACAATTAACAATTTGGGAGCAAACTCCTAGGGAGTTTGTAAATATTAATGTAAATAAAAAAATAGTTTTTTATTTTGAGTAGGATTAAAAATTTAGAAGCGATAATTGATAAGTGAGAAATGGCAATTGATAGCCTAGAATTGTTGCCAAAACTTATGGTAAAAGATATACTATAATAAGTGATTCTAGCATGAATAGCATACTATTAGGTTATGAAATTATAAGGTTAACTTAGAAATTCATTTCAATATAATAAATTATTTTAAATAAGAAGATTTTTAGGAGGTACTATAATGGCAAACGTATTAGACGAGTTATTAGAAAGAGGGTACATAAAACAATTTACTCATGAAGAGGAAACTAGAAAATTATTAGAAAATGAGAAGGTAACTTTTTATATAGGCTTTGACCCAACAGCAGATAGTTTACATGTAGGGCATTTTATAGCTATGATGTTTATGGCACATATGCAAAAAGCAGGACATAGACCAATAGCCTTAATTGGTGGCGGAACAGCTATGGTTGGAGATCCAAGTGGTAAGACTGATATGAGAAAGATGCTTACGAAGGAAGATATACAACATAATGTTGATTCTATAAAAAAGCAAATGGAAAGATTTATAGATTTCACAGATGATAAGGCTTTGTTAGTAAACAATGCAGATTGGCTACTAAATCTTAATTATGTTGATTTTTTAAGAGAAGTAGGAGTTCATTTTTCAGTAAATAGAATGTTAAGTGCTGAATGCTTTAAACAAAGACTAGAAAAAGGATTATCGTTCTTAGAATTTAACTACATGTTAATGCAAGGATATGATTTTTATGTTTTAAATCAAAAATATGGTTGTAAGATGGAACTTGGTGGAGATGATCAATGGTCTAATATGATAGCTGGCGTTGAGCTTGTAAGAAGAAAAGCTGAAGGTGATGCAATGGCTATGACTTGCACATTATTAACTAACAGTCAAGGTCAAAAGATGGGTAAAACTGTTGGTGGAGCATTATGGCTAAATCCAGAAAAAACGTCTCCATATGATTTCTATCAATACTGGAGAAATGTAGATGATGCAGATGTACAAAAGTGTTTAGCACTATTAACATTTGTGCCAATGGATGAAGTAAGAAGACTTGGGAGCTTAGAAGGCTCTGAAATAAATAATGCTAAGAAGATACTTGCATATGAAGTAACAAAGCTTGTTCATGGGGAAGAAGAGGCTAAAAAAGCAGAAGAAGCAGCAACTGCATTATTTGCAGGGGGAGCTGATATGTCAAATGTACCAACGGTAACAATAACTAAAGAAGAAATTGGATTACCAATATTAGATATTATGGCTAATACTAAGATTCTACCCTCTAAAAAAGAAGGTAGAAGATTAATTGAACAAGGTGGACTTACTATTAATGGAGTTAAAGTTGATGATGTAAAGAGAACCTTGAATAAAGAAGATTTTGAAGATGGAGCTGTTTTAATTAAAAGAGGTAAGAAGAATTATAATAAAATAGAAGTTAAATAATTTATCAGACATATGAAAGAAAATAACAAGTCAAAGATGTGAAATACAATAGCATACTGACTTGTTATTTTCTTTCATGTATTTAAGAGCAAATGATTAAAATATAATTTATCAACATTATATTTTTAAGTTAATTTATACTATTTTTATACGATAAGTATATTAGAGTAAATTAAAGTGTGAATTAGTGTAGGGGAGAAGATAATATGCCAGGGATTTATAATATAAATAATGGATATAATGTGAATACAAAGAAAGTTTCTAGCAAGTTAACTTTTGAAGTAGGAGAGCGCTTTACAGGGAGAGTAGTTTCAAAGGGCGACGGAAAAGATGTTACAATAAAGTTAGCGGATGGTTGGCAATTTATTGCGGAACTTGAAGGTAATGTTGAGTTAGATGACATCAAACTAGTTAAATTTCAAGTAGATGGATTTCAAAATGGAAAATTAAATTTAAAAATTGTAAAAGGAACTGAAAATGACGAAATAATTGGAGATGAGAATTTCAAAGAGGTTATCGAAAAAGAAGGACTTTCAAAAGAAGATATTGACATTTTAAAGAATATGATTAAACATAATGTTCCATTAACAAGAGAAAATATCAATCAAATTAAAGGGCTAATTCAATTCAATGAAAAAATGACATCTAATCCAAAAGAAATAGATGTTTTTGTTCAAACATATCTTCAAAGTAAGGATATACCAGCTAATAGCGAACAAGGGCAAGTAGTTAAGGAATTACTTACAAAATTTTTAGGTGAATTTAAAAAGATGACACCAGAAGATATACTTACATTTATAGAGAATAAATTGGATTTTACAGAAGAAAATATAAATAGTTTTAATAAATTATTTAAGGAAGACTCTTCAATAGAACAAATTCTTAAAAAGATAAGTGATTCACTTAACTCATTAGACATTTCAGATGGGATTTCAAATAATAATATTGAAACTGTAATGAATAATAAATTAATAAATAAAGAAGCCGAATTAACTAAGAATACAGTAGATAATAATACAACTTTAGCATCAAAAGCTTATAATGAAAATGATCCATTAACTAAGAAAATAAATATATTAGATGTGTTAAAAACATTAGCAGGAAGTGAAAATAGTGAACTAGATATAGTTCAAAGGAATGCTGGCAAAGAAAATAGTAATGCTAATTTTGAAAAATTAAATCTTTCAGCTTCATTAATTAAAAAATTAGATGATCCTGAAGTAGTAAAATTAATTAAAGACACCATTGGAAACAGTATAACAACTAATGATACAACTAAGACTCAAGCAGAACGCCTTATAGAATCATCAAATAAATTTAAATTAGAGGGTATATTAAGTAAAATAGAAGGTAAAGAAGTTAAACTTACAGATGGCGAATTTAAAGCTTTTAGCCAGTTGATAAATAATAATAATCAAGAAAAGGAAGTTTTACAAGAAAATGGACTCGATGATAAAAGCATTATTCAAGCTAAAGAAATTTCAACAAATGGTGTAAAAGAAACAGTTGTAATTAAAGAAAATTTAGGGAAGTTGAATATTGAAGATTTTGGGAAAAGTAACTTAGATAACAAAGAAGCAATAAAAGCTGAAATGAAGGATAAAATCAATAATATAAGAGATATAGTGAAAAATTTAATAGCTCAAACAGATGTAAAAGAAACTGGATATGAAAAGATAATGAATTTAGTAAAAGCAAATATTAATGAGTTTAAGGTATTCAATTCTATTAGTAATGAGTATTATTATTTAAATGTTCCTATAACAGCAGATAGTAATGAATATCCTTGTAAACTTATAATAAAAGATAATAGAAAAGACGGTAAAAAAATAGATTCAACCAATGCTAAAATGGTTGTTAGTGTAAAAACTATAAATTTAGGCGAAGTTGATGGATATTTAACTATGAGAGAAAATAAGATTGATGTAAAATTAAAATGTGAAAGTAGTTTTATCTCAGTTTTAAATAATAATAAATCAAAATTAGTTAATGGATTAGCAACATTAGGGTTATTTGTTAATATAAGTGTATCAACTAAAGAGAAACCTATAGATTTAGTCAATTGTAGAAATTTCTTTAATGATTTGACTATTTCTACTCTTGATATTAAAGTTTAAGTCGATTAACAATTAACAATTAACTGTTAATTGTTAATTGTAAAAGTGGGGTGATTGTATGAATCAGAGAAAACGGGCAGCAGCATTAAAATATGAACTTAATAGTGACGCTCCAATAGTGACAGCAGCTGGAATGGGACATATTGCAGACAAGATATTAGAAAGAGCAGCAGAGAATGAAATACCAATAGTCTATAATAAAGAATTAACTGATTTATTATGCAACGTAGATGTTGGAGATGAAATTCCTACAGAATTATATGAAGCAGTAGCACATGTAATAGCTTTTCTTACAGATTTAGACAAGAGGAGATAAGATAAGGCATATTCAAAAAATATACATTGTATATTTGACTTGTTAATTTTTTCATATGCCTAATAGAAAGGTGATAAATAAATGGCACTTTATACTATTTCAGATTTGCACTTAGGATTTAATGTTGAAAAGCCAATGGATATTTTTGGTGATAAATGGAGAAATCACTCTCAAAAAATAAAAGAAAATTGGCTTAGTAAAATAACAGATGAAGATACTGTGCTTATAGCTGGAGATATATCTTGGTCATTAAAAGAACAAGATAGTAAATATGATTTAGACTGGATAAATGAATTACCAGGAAAAAAGATTATAAGTAAGGGTAATCATGATTATTGGTGGGGAAGTATTTCAAAATTAAACAGTATGTATGAAAATACTAAATTTCTGCAAAATAATTTTTATGTTTATGAAGATTATGCTATATGTGGAACTAGAGGGTGGATATGTCCTGGTGGAGATAAATATAGTACTAAGGATCAAAAAATATATAGTAGAGAGCAACTAAGATTAAGACTTTCTTTAGATTCTGCAAAGAAAAGTGGATTTGAAAAGATTATAGTTATGCTTCATTATCCGCCAACAAATGAAAATTTTGAGGAATCTGAATTTACCAAGATAATAAAAGAGTACAAAGTAGAGAAGGTTATATACGGACATCTACATGGCCCTGTATTACTTGGGAAATTATTAAATGGATATTTTGATGAAGTAGAATATATGCTAACATCAGCAGACTATCTTGATTTTAACCCGACAAGAATAATTTAAGTGGGCACATAATAATAAGCTATCTAATTTACACTTAGATAGCTTATTGTTATGTATAAATTTTACAATTACAATAAGTTTGTTATTGAATTGTTAATATTTTTTATAGCATCTTTTTGAGTATGAAGACTTGAAGCGATTTCTTTAGATAAAGCTTCATGTTCTTGGAAAACAACGCTAATATTATCGATTGATGATATTACAGTATCTTTTGCAGCAGAAGCACTGGTTAAGTTTTCTATACAAGTAGTAATTTCTTCAGTAGCATCATCAATAGAAGTTTTTATATCAGAAAAACTATTTTTAGCATCTTCTAATGAATTATGTTGAGTAGATAAAGCAGAATTACCAGAATTCATGGCATTAGATGCTTTTAAAATATCTACTTTAATTTCTTCTAATATGCTAGTTATACTTTGAACAGCAAGTTTTGAATTTTCAGCAAGCTTTCTAACTTCACCTGCAACAACAGAGAATCCCTTACCAGCATCACCAGCTCTAGCAGCTTCAATGGCTGCATTTAATGATAAAAGATTAGTTTGACTTGCTATTTGACTTATAGAATCAGTTATACTATTTACAGATTCCAGCTTTGATACTAAGGCATTTACTGTTGAAGTTGAAACTGTGAATGCATCTTCAAGATCATTTAGTGATGTATCCAAATTATCAATGGTATTTAAACCAGTATCAGCAAGCTTATCAGTATCTAATACTTTAATATGAACATTAGTAATGTTAATTGCTAAATTTTCCATATCTGAACTGAAACTAGATAATATATTTCTAGCATTACTTATTTCTCTATTTTGAGATTCACTATGAGATGCCAAAGATGAAGCAGAAGATGTAATATCGTTAATAGAACTAGCTATTATATTAGATCCATTTTTTAAATCACTGATTTTATTACTTAATTCTTCGTTATTAGTATCAGTATTACTAATTACATTCTGAGAAACTTGTGAAAATTTATCCTCATTAGTGTGTCTGTTTTTAAAAATTCCCATTGTATATTCCCCCTATTATAAAATAAAAAGTACATTTTTAAACATCTGTAATTTTAATTAAATCTTTGCCAATACGAGCCATTTCTTTAATCTTATATGAAGAATTTGTACTAACAATAGTTCTTGAATACCATAACAATGCATTTTGATAGTCTTTTAATTTTCTGTTTAACTCACCAAGCAGATACATTAAAGAGTCTCTTTGTAATCCATACATAGGAAAAATTTCCTTTACATAAGCATTATTAAAACCTTCAAGAGCTTGTCTTAGAAATAATGTTTCTTGAGCACTATCATCTAATAACCTATACATCCAAGCGATTTTTAATGAAATCATAGCATTTGTACTATCTGGAAGATTAACAAGTATGGCGTTTAATAAAGCTAATTTATAACGCTCAATTGCTAATTTTTCATTCAAAATATCAGGATATTCTCTTGGTTTCCATTTTGGAGTTACATTAGTTAGAACAAGTTCTTTTTTATGAGATTTAAGGTTTTCAAAATCTGATTTCATTGCAGCATAGCCACAAGAATTACATAAGCAAACATCATAAAAATACGGATTTGCAACAGAATATCTTACAAAAAAATCAGAATCTTTAGAAATAACTCTCGGTGACTTAGATTTTACAGTTTTAGTTTTAAAATGTGCGTCACAAACAGGACAAATTACCTGTTTATCAAATAGATGATTTTGTATGTTAGTATCGTTCATCATTTAGTCACCTCATTAAAAGTACATTAATTAAAAAATTTAATATCACATCTAGATTATATCACATTAAACAATTACATAAATAGGTTATGAAAAAATTTTCATAAGTTTATTTATTAATAATTACACATAATTTAAAGTTTTTGATATAATAGATAAGAATGATATTGAGAAATGATGTTAGGCATATTTTGTAATGTGCCTTATTAAAGGGTGGTATTATGGCAATAAATGATTGGAAGATTTTTTTAATGCCTTACGAGCAAGCGGTAGATGAGCTGAAGGTTAAATTAAAATCAATTAGAAAAGAATATAGAAAAAAAAATGAGTATTCACCTATAGAATTTGTAACTGGAAGAGTAAAAGAAGTATCAAGCATGTTAGAAAAAGCTAACAAATTTGAAATTCCTATAGACAGAGTTAGGTATGAACTTGAGGATATTGCAGGCATAAGAATAATGTGCCAATTTGTTGATGATATAGATACTGTTGTTGAGATATTAAGAGGCCGTAGAGATATGAAAATTCTTTATGAAAAGGATTATGTAAGAAATGTTAAAGAAAGTGGTTATAGAAGTTATCATATGATAATAAAGTATCCAGTAAATATGGCAGAAGGAGTAGTTGAAATTTTAGCAGAATTTCAAATAAGAACATTAGCAATGAACTTCTGGGCAACAATTGAACATTCTCTTAATTATAAATATAAACAACACATACCAGAACAATTAAAAGAGAAACTTAAGCGTTCTGCAGATGCAGCATTTAGATTAGATGAAGAAATGCTAGAAATTAAAGATGAAATTAAAGATGCTCAAAAATTATTTGAAGTTAAATCTCATTTGATTTCGAACATAATGAATTCACTGTTAACATTGATTTCCTTAGGTAAGGAAGCAGAGGCATCTAGATATCAAAAGACCTTAAACAAGTTGATAGAAGAGGGAGAAGTTTGGGAATTGAACAGTTTACTTTTTTCTGTTAAGAAAGAAATTGAAAAATATAAAGATTAGGAAGGTCTGTACTTAAGTGTATATCCTGCCGAAATAAAGGTCATGCATTTGTTCCGGTTACTGAAGATTTAGATGGGTAATTCTAAGATCATAAGTTGTACCCAAAATGCTTGCTTCAAAGACGAGCTTTGAACAAGCATTTTGGAACAACTTATAATCTAAGAATCACAGCCATCAAAATCTTCTGATGTAACTCTTCACAAAAGCATGACCTTTATTTCAAGTTTTGTATATACAGTTAACGTATAAGCATAACTTATGGGTTGGATATCTATATAGGATTTCGCAATGATAATTAAACTTATAAAATTCAAAAATCATCAATATTATACAGTTGTAAATAATGTACATCTTAAACTATCAATATGGAACTCTATATATTGCTGAATAAAGGTCATGTGTTTTTTCTGATGAAATACGGCACAAAAGCATATCCCTTATTTCTGGTTTAGATGTACGCTTAAGTATAGCCAATGATGAATATCAAAATAAAAAGAAGTGCAATATAAGATTTGCGTATCATGATGTAAGGGAGAAAATCAATGGATAGAGACGATATATTACTAAAATTAAAAAAAAATCCTGAATATATTAAAGACTTAAATGAAATAGATGAAGAATTAGAAATATTTATAGTTAGAAATAATGGAAATAATATTAAATATATTGAAGAACCTAGTAAAGAAGTTCAAAAGCAAGCTATTAAAAACACTCCTTTGTCTGTTAAATATATTAAAAATCTTGATGAAGAGATTGGAATAATGTGTGTTAAAAGCTTATGGAATTCATTAGAATTAATAAATAATCCAAGCAACGAGATAATAGAAGAAGCCATTAAAACTAAGGGATGGGCTATACAATTTGTAAAAGAACCAAGTGAAGAATTGCAGTTGCTCGCAGTAAGTAAAGACTATGATTCAATTAAGTATATAGAAAATCCTTCTGAAAATGTTCAACTTGCAGCCGTAGAAAATTATTATGTAGCAATTAGATTTATAAAAAATCCAAGTCTAAAAGCTAAGGAGAAAGCTGTAATATCAAATGGAGAAGCCATAAATTACATTTCTAACTATGATTTAGATGATATAAAGGTATTTATTCATGAAAATATAAATGTCGTTAAATATATTTATGAAAGTATTGACGTAGATATAGTGATTGATATTCTTAAAGAAAAGATTAAAGATGATAATATTGAGAAGAAATACATTGAAGATTTCCTAGAATTAGAGATTTTAGAGATGGATAAAATCAATTTCATTAGAGAATATGGAAGTAAAAATGCTAAAAAGATATTAGTGGATTATAAATTATCAATCTAAGGTATAGATACCCACTATGAAAATCGTACTTAAGTGTATGCCCCGCCGAAATGAAGGTCATGCATTTCTAGTTTGGGTATATTTTCATAGTATAAGTAACTTAGAAGGTGGGTATCTAAACCTAAGAATAGGGGTGGAAATTTTGAATTATTCAGAGTGTTTAAGTACAGTAGATTTAATAATTGAATCAAATGATGTTCCTTTAATTATAGGAGAAAGTGGCGTTGGGAAAACTTCTTTAGTTAAATATATAGCTAAAAATAATAAATATTATTTAGTTACACTAGATGCTAATTTATTAAAAGAAGGAGAAATTGGAGGATTACCTATAGTTGAAAATAGAATGACTATATATGCAACACATAATAAACTTATTGAAATTGAAAAAGCATTAAAAGAAGATAAGAGCAGAAGTGTTATTTTATTTATAGATGAATTAAATAGATGTGATCATGCAGTAGCTCAAGAACTTATGAATCTTATTTTAAATAAAGAAATTAATGGATATATTCTAGATGAGAGAGTTAAGGTAATTGCAGCAATGAATCCATCTAATAAAAATGATGGCTTTTATAACAGCCAATATGATGTTGTAGATATGGATACTGCTCAAGAGGATAGATTTGTATGGGTAAATCTTGATTCAGATATTAAGGAATGGATTAAGTGGGGAATGAGCACTGATGGAAATATTAATGAACATATTATAGAATTCTTATCTACTTTCCCAGAGTATTTACATATGCCAAATGTTGATGAGACTATAAAGGCGACCCCAAGAAGTTGGGAAAGAATATCTAAAGCATATGAAATATATTTAAAAAATAAAGAAAAGTATTCTTTTGATATATTTCTAAATGTTGTAAAAGGAAATGTTGGAGTAAATATTGCAAATGATTTTGGAAATTTTTTAATTAATTTTAAAAAACCTCTAATAAGGATAGAAGATATATTTAACAATGAAATTTTTAATTTTGAATTAAAAGAAAAAATAGAAAAAGAAAATCATTCAAGATTATACATATTAGCAAAAAATTCAGTAAGATATTTAGAAAATATGCCTATAGAAAAAAACTTGAAATTATTTTCAGAACTTCTAAACCTGTATCCTAGAGACTTAAGACTTGGAATAATGAAGGAAATAAAACGAGATTATAAAGACGGAATATATAAAGAATTATTAGAAAATGAAGAATTCTTAGATGCGTTTTTCAATATATTCAAGTAAGAGTATACCCGCCGAAATAAGGGGGCATGCATTTGCTCCAGTTACGGAAGATTTTGATGGGTGCTTCTAAGATTATAAGTTGTACCCAAAATGCTTGCTTCAAAGGCACGCGCTCACAGAGAAAGTTCGAAGAACGAAATGTAAAATTTCGATTCTCACTTTTTGAACAAGCATATTTGGAACAACTTGTAATCAGGAAGCGCAGCCATCAAAATCTTCAATGTAACATTCCGCAAAAGCAGGCCCCCTCATTTCTAGTTTGGGTATATTTTCATAGTATAAGTATAACTTAGAAAGTGGGTATCTATATGGTTTAAGAATGAGAATTTAAAATATTCATGAAACTATAATTTGATATTATCAGAAATACGCCTTGAGTATATTTGAAATTTTCACTGTAAAACCCTATTAAATTATTAATAAAAATGATTTCCATAAAGTATTATAATATGATAGAATTGTAAATATATTACAAAAAAATAAGAAGAGGTAACGTATGGATTTTGAAGAAAAGAGACAACAGCTCTTAAAAGAAGCATATTCATTAGAGGAGAATATTAAATTTAATGATGATTACAAAAGAAATTTCTTTGAATTAGTTGAAGATGTTATATTGTATTTACTACAAGCTCAGGACGCTTTTTTTGGACAATTCATGCTCAGAATAAGAAGGGGCATAAATATTAATATAACTGTCCCAATAGCAACTATTCCTAAACGGGATGGTTTTAATATGTATTATAATCCTTTTTTATTTTTAAATTGTAGCAAAAAGGAAATGGCAGCTTTATTTAAACATGAAATATACCATATAATGAATTCTCATTTTGAAAGAGAAAAAAAACTGAAGGATAGATTTAACAAAGAAGCTATAGGTGTTGCATTAGATATTTCAATAAATCAATACATAAAGGATTTACCACCATACAGCAAAAAAATTAATTCAATAAATATGGAATATAATTTATCACTTGAGGAAAATAGAAGTATTGAAGAATATGCAGAAGAAATTTATAAATCAATTAAATCAAGGATTAAAGTTAATAAAATAAGTAAAGATGACGATTTTAAATTTGAAGTAGATATTACAAAGGCACATGAATTGTGGGAAGAAATACAATTAAGTGAAGAGGATATTAAAGGGTTAACTAAGAAAACTGCCATAAGTGCTTATAATAAAAATACTCCGATAGGACTAGAAAATATAATTTTAGCATATGAAGAAAAAGCTGAAATACCATGGCAAGTTATTCTTAAAGATGTTTTACCAACTGTAAAATCAGGATATAAAAAAACAATAACAAGAAGAGATAGGAGGCAGCCAGATAGATTGGATTTGAGGGGAAGACTACCCAAAAGTGAAACAGAACTGATTGTAGCTATTGATATAAGTGCTAGTATGAAAGATGATGATATACATAGAATATTGATAGAGATATTATCCATAACTTCAAGTACTAAAAATAAAGTTACAATTATTGAGTGTGATAATGAAATTAGAAATATATATGAACTTACAACTAAAAAAGATATACAAAGTAGAGTTAAAGACAATGGGTCAACAAGATTTACACCAGTATTTAAATATATTATTGATAATAATCTAAGAAATTCTGTATTAATATATTTTACTGATGGGATTGGAGAAAAAGAATTAAGTGCAAAACCAATTAATAAAAAGACAATATGGGTAGTATCTGGGAATGAGGAATTATCTTTGAAAAATCCATATGGAGAAGTAAAAAGAATAAATGCAGAAAAAAAGGAAGTTATAGAGGGAAATATAGGATTAAAAATGCTTAATGAAGCAATACATGAATGGGCGAGATAATTTTAAATATGCAAACATAAGCTTATATGTTAAAATGAGTTGTAAGGCTGGAGGGATATGCTTGATAAACAGAATAAAAAATATAGATTATATGATGCTAATATCTGTACTTCTTATAGTCAGTGTGATAGTAAATATATATGCGTTATTTAAAATAAATAATTATAAATATAAAATAGGGCAGCAATCTTATATTGAAATTGAAGATGTTAAGCAAAGAAATGAGAGCAATATGGATATATTATCAAAAAGTATTGAAAATGGTAGTATAAAAAATGAAGAATTGCTAAAACTTTATAAAAACTATGATGCTATAACAAGTGATATAATGGAGTTGTGGCAACAATATGGATCATATACGCAAAATTCATTATCAATATTTTCTAAAAAAATAGAAACGGATAAGATAATGGAAAATGATATACATGGAAAAATGAAAGAATATATGTTATCAGTTTTAAATAGGGAAATGAAAAATGAGAAGAGCAAATTGCAATTAGAAAATCAAGATTTGCAGTCTTTTAAAGATATGCATGAGATTTCTTCAAGAATATATGAGTATCTTAATAAATTTAACGAAGAAACATTAAATGGAATTACAGGAAAAGATAAAGAAAGTAAGGTTATAAAAGACCATTATTGGATAGATATGTTAGAAGGAATATATGATATAAGTGATGATTATGTGAATTTACAGTGGAAAATAGAAGCAACAGATATAGACTAATTTTTTTAGGAAGTTAACTCGTATGCACGAGTTAACTAAGTTCGAGAAACCAAATCAAAGATTTGGACTCTCACTTATCTTACTATAAATTCATTGTTTAAATGGAATTTAGTGGCATCCACTACAAGAGCCGCCACATCCACCTTCTGGTTCAATGACAGGTTTTAAACTTAGACCATTGCCTTCATTTTCTTCAGAAGAAAGAATTATAAAACCACCAAATTGTTCTATTAGGCTTTTTTCATATATAAATGAAATGTCGTTGATTTTTTCAACTTCATCTGCATCAGTAGCTTCTGAAACGGATATATTAAAAATTGGACCGCTACATGCAAAGCCAGCAAAATTTAGCCTAATATTGAAATCAGTTATTTTATTTTCGTCTAAAAAAGCTTTAAACTCATTATAAGCTTCTTCGCTTATATTAACGTTTTTCATATAAACACCTACTCTACAAAATATTAATGAAAATAAATCATTAACGTTAGTATAGCATATATATATCGAAAAAAAAAGTGGATTTAATGGTTATATTATAAGGAATAATGTGCTATTATATTATGGTTTGTTAAATATAAAAATGTAATAGTTATACAAAATTATATTAGTTATAAAAATTAAAAATTTACTATAAATTAATAAATATAAAGCAAAACTTTTGAGGCAAATATTTCAAGAAGGGGAATTAACTATGAAACCATATAATAAAAATTTTGTGTTCCAAGAGATGAATAAATATAATGAATTAATTAATCCAGGAACTTGTGGTAATTATAAAATAGTTAAAAATATCATAAAAAAACAAAATTTACAAGGATATATGTATGAAAATAAAGAAGAATATAATATAGATGCAATTCAATTATATAAAAATGATGTTAGTTTAATGAAATTAACGCCTAAAGAAATAGAGAGTGCTTATACAACTATTCATTTTGCTTACGGAAAAGTCGGAATAGTAGGGCTTGGGATTGGATATGTAGTCCAAGAAATCGCAAATAAATGTGACGTGAAAGAAGTTATAGTATATGAAATTAGTGAAGAGGTAATAAAATTATATAATCAAAACTTTCCCCAAAATGAAAAAATAAAAATAATTAAAAGTGATGCTTTTAAAGCCAAAAGAGAAAAATTTGATTTCTTTTATGTAGATATATATGAATGTAAATTAACTTCAAAAATAGTAGAAGATTACAAGAAATTTAATGAATTACACGAAATCGAAGAGTACGCGTTTGTGGGACTAGAACATTTTTTGTTAAGTTGTAAATATGAAGATATAGTATGGGTATATATGCCTGAAAATTGGATTTCAATGAGTAAAAAAGCGTATGAATCATTGGATTCGTCAGGATATATTAAGGAATATAAACCTTTAGATGAGAATTTAGTAAGAAAAATACTATTAGAATTTAAAGAAATATTAAATTCAGAAGAATAGGGAATATGCCTAATGCACAATGTACATTTAAACTGTACATTGTGCATTGTAAATTTAATTAAGATTAATATGTATTGGCAACTCAATTATAAACAAGGCTCCTGAATTTGAATTGCTAGCACTAATATTACCATTTAATTTTTCAATAACATTTTTGCTGATGGATAATCCAAGTCCACAGTTTCCTTTCGTTCCCTTGTAGAATCTTTGAAATATATTAGGAAGTTCATTAATTTCAAAGCCTGGACCATCATCAGCTATGGTGAGTTGTATTTTATTATTAAGTATTACTTTTAATTCCACGATAACAACTTTATCTGCATATCTTATACAATTGCTAACTATATTAGTAATTGCACGAGAGAGTTTTTCCTCATCTCCATGAATTTGAACTATTCTTTGAGGTAGATTGGTAGTAATGGTTATGTTACTTTTTTCAGCAATCAAATTCATTCGATCTACACATCTATTTAGCAATCTATTAAAATTTAAGTTATTATAGTTATAGTTTTCCTCAATAGCATCAAGACGTGATAAGTATAATAAATCTTCTACTAAATTAGTCATACGTTTAATTTCATCGAGTATAATGGGAACAGCAATACTACTATCAACAACATCATATTTAATACCTTCTGCATAGCTTTGAATGGACATAAGTGGAGTTCTAAACTCGTGAGATACATTTTGCAGAAAGGTTTTTTGAGCCTTATCATAGGTTTCAAGTTTTTCTGACATAATATTAATATTATTCACTAATTCAAGCAATTCATCATATACTGGCATTTCTATTTTATTTCCAAAGTTTCTTTCTGAGATATCACTTATATACTGATTAAGATGAGAAAATGGTTCGGATATTTTATTGGATACACGAGACGAAAATATTATAGTAATTAAAGCAGAAAAAATAAGTATAAGTAAAAGAATTATATTTATAACAAATTGGAGTTGATTTATTTGCTGAATATTTGAGTATATGATTATCCAACCTAAACCGAAAGAGTTCTTATCGGACACAGGTTTTATAATCGCTATGTATTTAGTTCCAGATATATTAAAGTTTAAGTACTTCTCTTGGTCAACTTTTTTAGTTTTATTAATTTCATTTGTTAGCTGTTTCATAAAATCAGTAGAAGCAGAATTAGGCTTCTCTGGAGATGGAGTAATTATATTTTTATTTTGATCTAGTAATATAAAGTCTGCATTTAATATAGTAAGAGGTTCTTTAAGTGAACGGTCTAGCATAAAATAATATCTAAAAGGATCATTAGTGCCTTGTGGATCAGTAGATGGAAGTTCAATATTTTGCATATCATGATTATGAGGTGGCATTGGTGGAACTTTTGGGAAAAAATCTGGTCCATGTTGCAATGCAGTATTTTCAGCGTTTGATGCTATTTTATTTAATTGTGCTACAATATCTTTTTCAAGGTACAAACGTATAGCTACATTAAATATTATTGTAGTCAATGTAGTTAACATAATAATTACAATAATGTTATATTTAAAAATCCTCCATTTTATTGTATTTCTTGTCATAAAATCATTCCTCATCTTTTATTGTGAAACCAAATCCCCATATTGTATCAATTTTTAGCTTAGAACTAACATCAAAGAGTTTTTTTCTAATCCTTTTTATCATATCATCAGTGGCTCTAGTTTCCACTTTATTTTCAAATCCCCAAACTTTATCTAAAAGTTCACTGCGGCTAATGGCTCTATTTTTATTCTTTATCAAATAATAAAGTAAGGAAAATTCCATTACTGTAAGATTTAATGGGTTACCATTAACATGAACTTGTTTAGTATTAAAATTTATTAGAATATCAGAGATATTAACAAGCTGATTATTATTAACAGGAGACTTGTCCAAGTCCATTCTTCTAAAAATACTATTTATTCGAGCAATGAGTTCTAATGGACTAAAGGGTTTAGTAAGATAGTCATCGCCACCTAGTTTAAAACCAGTTAATTTATCATGCTCTGTATCTTTAGCAGATACAATTATTATTGGAACACAACTTTTGAGCCGTATTAATGAGCAAAGTGCATATCCATCTATTTCAGGCATCATGATATCTAATATCAACATATCTGCTTGTTTTTTATTAAAAGCTTCAAGAATGGAACGCCCATTATTAAATATTTCTACATCAAAACCATCTTTAACCAAAAATGATTTTATAATATTACAAATATTGATTTCATCATCAGCTATATATATTAATTTTTTTTCCATGAATTTATTTCACCTCAAAGTACATTTTACCATATACACATTATAAAATTATTATAAATTTAATATGATTGAAATTGCCACAGATCTGCCACAAAGTTGCCACAACATTGCGTTAGATTATAATGAATATATTTCGATATAACTATTATAGGATAAATATATGCAGGGAAGCAGATTGAAGGAGATAATAAAATGAATACAATAAGTAATACTCAAAGTACTATTGATGTGTATGCTCTAAAAAAAATACAAGAAGCAAAGGCTTTAGAACAATCTAAAACTCAAAATGAAAAAAAACAAGAAGAGAGTGACTCCATCTTAATTAGTCAACAAGCACTTCAAAGTACACAAGTTGCAGCAACGGGCAGTCCTTTAGATAGTTTAGTATCTGCAGGAACAATAACTCAGGATCAAGCAGACGCGGTTCAAAGTGTATTTCAATCAAGAGGCAAGGAAATTCAAGCTTCAGGAACATACAGTAATAAAACTAAACCTCAAAATCCTCTAGAAAGTTTAGTAACTGCAGGAACAATTACAGAAGAACAAAAAGATGAAATTCAAAGTACTTTTCAATCTGTAATTCAAGCTAATAAACCAAGTGGAGAAACAACAAGTACAAGAACAAGTCCATTAGACAGCTTAGTAACAGACGGAACAATAACACAAGAGCAAGAAGATACAATAGAAAGTACTTTTCAATCACTAATGGAAGCCAATAGACCAAATAAATCTGAATCAACTAATACAAGGACAAGCCCAATAGATAGCTTAGTAACTGCTGGAACAATAACACAAGATCAAGCAGATGCGATAGAAAGTGCTCTTCAAGCAGCAATGGGTACAAATAAGCCAAATGAATCCGAAAAAACTAATACAAGAACAAATCCATTAGATAGTCTAGTGTCATCTGGAACGATAACACAAGAGCAATCAGATGCTATAGAAAGTGCTCTTCAAGCTGCAATAGGTACAAATAAGCCAAGTGCATCTGAATCAACAAGTACAAGAACAAATCCATTAGATAGTCTTGTAACAGATGGAACAATTACACAAGATCAACAAGATGCAATACAAAGTGCTTTTCAAGCACTAATGGAAGCAAACAGACCAAGTAGAGACCAATCAACTAATACAAGAACAAATCCATTAGATAGTTTAGTAACAGATGGAACAATTACACAAGAACAAGAAGATGCAATTAAAAGTGCTTTTCAAACAGCAATGTAGAAAAGTCCTTTTAAATATAGTTTAGGAGGAAAAATTATGAGTATTTCATCAATTTCATCATCAGTAAATAATTCATATTCAACAACAAGTAGTAGTACTACTACTGATACAAGTTCCCTTGAGAAACAAAAGGCATCTCTTAACAAAGAAATGCAAACAGAGCAAGCGAGTAAGGATGATGAAAAAACAAAGAGCACAAAGGTTGCAGCATTACAAGCTCAGATACAAAATATTGATGCACAAATTCAAGCAGCAAAATCTAATAAGACAAGTGGGGTTTCTAATAAGCAAGCACCTCCACCAGCAAATGCTGATAATAGTTCAAATAAAAATAATATTAATGCAGATAAATCAAATAAAGAGAGCAATAATATAATTGATGTTTACGCTTAAAATTCAATATTATGGATATAAAAGTGAAAAGTAAATATAATAGAAAATAGAGGGAGTACAAAATGAGTTAGAAAATCATTTTGTACTCCCTATTTTAATTTTCATGATTTTGAAGATTACTTAATAACTATGTTAACAAGTCTTCCTTTTATTACAATTACTTTAACTATAGTTTTACCATCAGTATTTTCTTTAATTGTTTCATTATCTAAAGAAGCAGTTTTAATTCCTTCTTCATCTAAGTTTGAAGGTACGTTGATTTTTGCTTTTATTTTACCATTGATTTGGATTGCAATTTCAACTTCATCTTTAATTAAAGCAGAAGGATTAAATTCTGGCCATTTTTCATTAAATATTGTTGAGGTATTTCCAATTAAATTCCATTGTTCTTCTGCAAAGTGAGGAGCGAATGGTGCAAGAAGTTTTAAGAAATCAACTATAGCTTCTTTTAAGAAATTTGTGTTTTTAACATCTTCTTGAAGATATTTGTTAAACGCATTAACTAATTCCATAAGTCTTGCTATTGCAGTATTAAATTGCATTTTATCTGCATCTTCAGTAACACCTTTTATGGCTGTGTGTCTCCAGAAGTTTAATTCTTTTTCAGCTCCATCAATAGAGTCTTTAGTATTTTCATTAGAATTCATGATTTCTCTACATGAGTCTAGAATTCTTTCTATTCTATCTACAAATTTACCAACAGATTTTATTCCATCATCGCTCCAAGCACCGCCTTCAGTGTATCCAAAGCCAAACATTAAATACATTCTAAATACGTCAGCACCGTAGTCTTTAATATAATCATCAGGAGAAATTGTGTTTCCTTTTGATTTACTCATTTTAAGTCCATCTGGTCCAAGGATTAATCCTTGATGAGTTAAACTTAGGAATGGTTCATCGAAGTTTAAGTAGTCCATATCTCTTAAAGCTTTTGTTATAAATCTTGCATATAATAAATGCATGCAGGCATGTTCTGGTCCACCAACATACTTATCTACAGGAAGTATCTTGTTGATTTTTTCAGGATCAAAAGGTGCATTTTCATTTTTATTATCTGCATATCTTAAATAATACCAAGATGAGCATACAAATGTATCTAAAGTATCAGCTTCTCTTTTTGCAGGACCTCCACAATGAGGACATGTAGTATTTATAAAATCTTCAGATTTACTAAGCGGTGATTTGCCATCTGGAGTAAATTCAACATCATAAGGAAGTTTTACTGGAAGATCTTTTTCAGGTACTGGAACTATTCCGCATGTATCACAATATACAACTGGAATTGGAGCACCCCAATATCTTTGTCTTGAAACTAACCAGTCTCTTAATCTGAAGTTAACTTTCATTGCACCTAAAGTATCTTTTTCTAATTCTTCAATAATCTTAATTTTAGCTTCTTCAGTTGTTAAATTATCGAATTTTCCAGAGTTAACAAGTACTCCATATTCACAATATGGAAGTTTTGGATCTGTGTTATCTTTGTTAGTTATAACTCTTTCAATTGGTAAATTGAATTTTGTTGCAAAAGCAAAGTCTCTTTCATCATGAGCAGGAACAGCCATTACGCATCCAGTACCATATGTAGCTAATACATAATCAGAAATCCAAATAGGTACTACCTTGCCATTAATAGGATTTATAGCGAAAGAACCCGTAAATACACCGCTCTTTTCTTTTGAAACAGATTGTCTTTCAATTTCAGTTTGCTTTGCTGCAGCTTCTTTATATTCTTCAACTGCATCCTTATATTCTGGAAGTGTTAATTTATCAACTAAATTATTTTCAGGAGCTAAAACAACATAAGTTACACCATTTAAAGTATCAGCTCTTGTAGTGAATACGCTAAAGTCTAAGTCTGAATCTTTAACCTTAAAAGTAACTTCAGCACCATATGATCTTCCAATCCAATGTTTTTGCATAGATTTAGTCTTTTCAGGCCAATCTAAACCATCTAATTTATCAAGTAATTCATCAGCATAATCAGTTATTTTAAAGAACCATTGAGTTAAGTCCTTTTTAGTAACCTCAGTGCTACATCTTTCACAAACACCATCTACAACTTGTTCATTAGCTAAAACAGTGTTACAAGATGGACACCAATTTACAGGTGCTTTCTTTCTGTAAGCTAAACCTTTTTCATAAAGCTTTAAAAATAACCATTGAGTCCATTTATAATAATCAGGAAGACAAGTAACAACTTCATTTTCCCAGTTAAACATAGCACCCATTGATTTTAATTGCTTTTCCATTGTTTCAATATTCTTTAAAGTAGAATCTTGTGGATGGATACCAGTCTTAATTGCATAGTTTTCAGCAGGTAATCCAAAGGCATCAAAACCCATAGGTTGAAATACATTATATCCTTGCATTCTCTTAAGTCTTGCCCATGAGTCTGTTGGACCATAGTTAAACCAGTGACCAGCATGTAATTGAGCACCAGATGGATAAGAGAACATTTCAAGTGTATAAAGCTTTTTCTTTGAACTTTCAGGATTAAACTTATAAGTCTCATTTTCTTCCCATATTTGTTGCCATTTTTTATCGATTTTAGTTCCGTAATTTGCCATTGTATAGCCTCCTATAAATATTTTATCAATGTACAATTTACAATGCACAATTAAGGATAAAATTCCTTTGGAATTTTTTTTATGATATAAGTTTTTTAGAAATTCCAAAGGAATTTCATCTGTCATTGTGAACTATGAATTGTGCACTAAAATAAATTGTATAAAAAAAGCCTTCATCTCTAAAACAAAGAGACGAAAGCATAATTTCCGTGGTACCACTCTTAATTAGAAGAAATTAAATTAATTAATTCTTCTCACTTAATATTTTAACGGTATTACCGTACTTGCTTTAACAAGTAAGCTCCTAGGCAAGTTCATAACAATATAATACTGTTTTACAGCAAACAACAGCTCTCTTTAAAATATATTTATTACTAATACTCCTATTCATCACATAATATAAAATTTTAATAACATTATATATTAAAAAATCTAAAAAAGTCAAGAAAGGGATGAAAGTTATTAATTAAATTTCATCTCTTTTGAATTTAAACAATATAATATTTAATTGTTCACTTTTTTATTTATCAACTTTAAATGCACGTACTTCTTCTTCAAGGGTATGAGCCATTTCATTTAATTTGTCAGTAAATTCTAAAAGAATACTTATATTTTCAGATTGTTTCTTTGTATTTTCATAAACCTCTTCAGTTGAAGCAGCTGTTTCTTGTGAGGTTGCA
Source organism: Bacillota bacterium (assembly GCA_021837545.1). The sequence goes on from JAKBFR010000020.1 coordinate 21,387, forward strand.
GAAATATTTTCTATGGAGTTAAGAGTTTCAACATTCTTAACTGCAATATGGTTTAATGATACATTTGCACTATTAATTCTAGTGGTGATCATTTCCATACCATTATTAATCTCATTGAAGGAAATGGCAGTTTCATGAACTGCATCTGCTTGTTCCTTCACAGTAGCTCCTGTTTGTAGTACTTCAGTTGCTATATTTTCAGATTTTTGAGTAACATTATTGATAATTTGAGCTATAGTAACAGATGCTTCTTTTGATTGATTTGCCAATTTTCTAACTTCTTCTGCAACAACAGAAAATCCTTTTCCAGCTTCTCCTGCTCTTGCCGCTTCAATAGCTGCATTTAATGAAAGGAGATTGGTTTGTTCAGAAATTGCTTCAATAATTTTGACAGTATATTTTACTTTTTCCATATCTGATTGGAGATCATTAATTTTATTAACAATTCTTTCAGAAGATAGTTGGGCGTCTCGTGATTTGTCTGTTAAAACTTCAACTGAGTTAGAGGCTTCTACACTTAATTGTTTTGTATGGGTTACTGTCTTTGAAATATCATCCATATCATTTTTGAATGTAGTAATACTATTTGATAGTTCAATCATATTTTCATTACTATGGCTTGCATCATTAGCTTGTTCCATAACGGCTGCAGCAACTTGTTCCATAGTTGAGGATATTTGTTTAAAAGAAGTATCAATCAAATCTAAGTATGAAGTCATATTGTTTGAATTATCAATAACTCCATTTGCTGTAGAATTAACTTTTGAAAGTAAAAATCTTATATTAGAAATCATTTCATTAAAGCTACTAGTTACTTTACCTATAGCTCCATTATTATATTGATCTCCAAAATTAACAAGTAAATTTCCATCTTGAGCTTCTTTCATCAAACCAAGCAGTTCTTGTACATTTTCTTCACCATCTTCTGAATTCTCATCATAATCATCTTGCTTTCTTTTTATAAAGAAGGAAGCTATTAAAAATGATACTAGTGTTGATACTAGTACACCTGAAAGAACTGAAATTATTTTATCTGATTGTGTCAATTTAAGTACAGCCAAAATACTTCCTGGAGAAGGTGCTCCAATTAATCCAGCTCCAGTTATCATGAATGTGAAATTTCCGGTAATTCCACCTGCAATTACAGCTAAAAGTAATATAGGGTTCATAAGAACATAAGGGAAATATATCTCGTGAATTCCACCAAATAAATGAATAATAATAGCTCCTGGTGAAGATAGCTTGATCATGCCTTTACCAAATAGTGCATAGGCCAATAAGATTCCAAGACCAGGTCCAGGATTAGTTTCTAATAAAAAGAATATAGATCTACCCATTTCAGTTATCTGTTGTTCACCTAAAGGTTGCAATATAACGTGATTAATTGTATTGTTTAAAAAAAGTATTTTTCCAGGTTCGATAAATAGTGAAGTTAAAGGTAATAATCCAGCATTTACGAAAAATTGCACTGCTGATTTAAAAACATTAGTAAGTAAAAAAACTAAAGGTTCAACACCATAAAATGCTAATAACGTTAATAGTGTTCCGATAATTCCAATAGAAAAATTATCAACTAAAACCTGAAGGTTAGCAGGTACCTTTCCGTTTATAGCCTTATCATATTGTTTAATTACAAAACCAGCAAAAGGTCCTATAATCATTGCTCCAAGAAACATTGGAATATCAGAACCAACAATTACTCCCATAGTTGCAACTGCACCTATAAGTCCACCTCTAGCACCAGCAACTAATTTACCACCAGAATATCCAATTAATATAGGTAGGAGATAGGATATCATCGGACCTACAAGCTTTGCAAGTCGTTCGTTTGGAAACCATCCTGTTGCAATAAAAAATGCTGTGATAATTCCCCAAACAATAAATGCACCAATATTTGGCATTACCATTTTTGTTAAGAAGCTTCCAAACTTGTTCACTATACTTTGTTCGGAATTACTGTTGTTTTCTTGAGAACTCATTTATAATCATCCTTTCTAATTTAGTAGATTTTAAAAATTACCATATGCGTATACCTTATTATATAATTTGAATATTAAATCACTTTATATAAGTATATCAAAATATTACAATATTATCTATAAAGGATGTAAAATGTTATTTAAATAATGCTGATTAATAAACAATGTTGTCGCTTTTTACATGATTGTGTTTAAACATGGAATTGTTACTAATAATATAAAATAATTTATGGTAATTCACTAGAATTAATTTCTTTTGTAATAGCAAGAGTACAGTTGAATTTTGAAAAAAAGTGGTATAAGACATGTCATAGCTAGATTTGAAAATATGACAAGCGGGTTATGACATGAAAATTATTGACAGTTAATATAAAAAAAACTATCATTAGCATATAATTAAACTATTACTATAAGCTATATACTATTAATAATTGTAAATAATCACTAAATTGTGATGTTTTCAAATAGTAGTAGAGAATAAAAAGCATAGATAATATTAAGATCCTACTAATGTGAAAGTCAATACTAGCAGGGTTTTAAAGTTATTTAATTATATAAGTTTCAACATATTTTATAGTGTTTGATATACACATAATTCACAGTAATTATCTTTTTACATAAATGTATCTATATATTCAAACCTAAAGGTATCCGCGAATTTATAATCTGATTTAAAAATCCATTTTATCATTGTATAAACTTTAATAATATAAAGATGTATAATCATGATACAATAAGATATACACTAGTAATAAATCTTATGTAATATAGGAGTAAGTAGCTTTTGATTAGCAATTGATTCACAGGAAAAAGGAAGTGAAAAAACATGAATATACTGTTAATACTAAGCATTATAATTTTAATATTAAATATGATTTTTTCTTTATCCTTAATTTTCATAGAACGAAAAGATCCAACTACAACATGGGCATGGCTTTTAATATTATTGGTTTTGCCAGGATTAGGGTTTATAATATATATTATGTTTGGTCAAAATTTGAGCAGACAAAAGATTTTTAAAGAAAAAATACGTGTTGATGAGGATAAAAGGAAAAATATAAATGATAAATATGAAAAAGATATTAATTGTCATGACGGTGGAGAGAGATTTTTAGATTTAAGAAAGATGAATTTTAATCATTCAGGTGCAAAATATACTACAAATAATAATGTTAAGGTATATGCGAATGGCGAAGATAAATTTAAACAACTAATGAAAGATATAAAAAATGCAAAAAGATATATACATATAGAATATTATATTTTTAAAAATGATATGCTTGGAAAAAATATCATTAAGGAACTTACAAAGAAGGCAGAGAAAGGTTTAGAAGTTAGATTATTAGTAGATAGTATGGGATCTAGAAAATTAACAAAGAAAGCAATTAAAAAATATATGGATACTGGAGGAAAATACTCACTCTTTTTTCCAGGAATCGTACCACACATAAATACTCGTATAAACTATAGAAATCACAGGAAAATAGTTGTAATTGATGGAGAATACGGTTATTTAGGAGGATTTAATGTTGGAGCAGAATATATTAGTAAGGATCCGGAAGTAGGATTTTGGAGAGATACCCATGTAAGAATTGAGGGAGAAGCAGTAGATGATCTGAATGAAAGATTTCTACTTGATTGGTGTTATGCAGCAGATGAAGAAATAGAAGATTATGATAAATATTCATCAAATAGTAACAAAGATGCAGGGGATATTGGAATACAAATTGTAACCAGTGGACCCGACCATAAGGAACAATATATTAGAAATGCTTACATAAAACTTATAAATAATGCTAAAGAGAATGTTTATCTTGAAACACCATATCTAGTGCCAGATTCACCGATATTAGAATCTTTAAAAATATCTGCACTATCTGGGGTTGATGTGAGAATAATAATACCAGGAAAACCAGATCATTTTTATATGCAATGGGCAGCGAGTTCTTATATAGGAGAATTGTTAGAAGCCGGAATAAAAATATATAATTATCAAAATGGATTTATTCATGCAAAAACAATAGTTGCAGATAGTACAGTAATGAGTATAGGTACAGCAAATTTGGACATAAGAAGTTTTAAATTGAATTTTGAAGTTAATGCATTTATTTTTGATGATAGGATTGCTAAGGATGGAGAAGAACAATTTATGAAAGATATTAAAGATTCGGAAGAAATAACTAAAGAAATATATGATAATAGAAGTATTAGTATCAGAATTAAGGAGTCTTTAATTAGACTAGTATCACCTATATTATAGATACCTACAAATTATGTTAATTAATACTGTAAGTTAATGTATTAAAAATGAAAAAATACAAGGAGTATTATATGAAAGACAAAGTCAAATTTTATTATTCATTAACTACTTTTATTAATTATGGAGTACTAAGTATAGTAACGACTTTTTATGTACCATATTTAAATCAAGTAGTTGGATTATCATTAAGTGAAGTAGGAAAAATTGTATCTATAGGTGCACTGTTTGCAATTATTTCACAACAATTTTTAGTTAGTAAATTTTCAGCAAGTGAAAATAAGAAAAAGTTCATTATTGTACATCTGTGTGGATTAATTTGTATGATAGCATTTTTAATGTTTATTAATAGAAGTATTATATATTTCTTTGCAGTTTTGTATGGAATGATTATACAAACAGTTGGGACGATATATGAAGTATATGTTGAAGGTTTATGTGTCAAACAAAAAAATGGAATATTCTCAAATAAGAAAATGGGGTTCTATAGGATTTGGATGTGTAGTACTTTTAAGTGGTATTATAATTTCAAAATATGGATTTAAAACTGTACATTTATTAGGAATTATAATGACAAGTATAATTATACTTATAATAACTATGAAATTTAAAAATATTGAATCAAAGGCTAAAAAGAAGACAATAAAATTAAGTGATATATTGAAAAATAGAAATTCAATAATCCTTGGATTTACTAGCATTTTAATTGTTGGAGTTTATAATTCAATAGAATTTGCATATTCAACGTATTTAATAGAAATAACAGGAAACACTGCTTTAGCTAATTCTATATATAGTAAATCTATATTTGTTAGAGTTTTTATTGAATTTATATCTTTTATGCTTGTTGGAAGGTTTTTAAAGGACAAAAATCCTAAAAAATATTTAATTATAGCTTTTCTTATAGGAGCTACTAGGATATTGTTATTTTCAACAGGGTATATACCTTTAATTGTTTTAGGGGACCAATTACATGGCGTGATGTATGCATGTTATTTAACATTTTTATTTAAATATATTAGAGAAGTTGTTAATGATGAATTAGTTGCAGGTACATATGCATTTGTAACAGTACTCGGGTCTGCGGGTGCTAATTTTGTATATCCTCAAATATTCAGTGCAATTCAAGGAAGATTTGGATACACTTCAATGTATTTGATGGGATTTTCAATCATATTAATTTGTTCGCTAATTGCATCTAAAATTCTTCCAAATCAATCTAGTATGGTTATTTCGAAGAACAAAAAATAAATTAATGTTTATTAAAGTAAAAGTATTTCTAATATAGATAACTACAGCCAAATTCTCTGATGTAACACTACACAAAAGAGTATCATTGATTTCTAGTTATGGAGATATACTTATACTTGGTGATTAATTATCAATGTTCAATGATTAACAATTGAAAATTGAGCATTGAACATTGACAATTAGTACTTTTAAATTACCAATTTAATTGATGAATAAGTACAACTTTGTACCTGTTTATCTATATTAGATATCTGTAACTTTAATGATTTTAAAACCTTTCTCTTCTAATATGCCCAGTAATCTTTTTAATGTTGAATTATCAGTATAAGTAAAAGTAGGTGTACCACTAGAGTCTTCAGTTAAAGAAATATAGCTATTTTCTAAACTTGGATGAAAAAACACACTACCCATGTGATTAATATTTGCCTTTTTTAGTTTAGCTAAAGCACTGTCTTCTGCGCCTAGAGGAATATAGTCAAGTGGAGTTGCAATATAGTAAGAATATTTATTATAGGGACTAAGCTGCGGCTTAGTTAAATCAGCTTTTTTTGATCCATAATCATTAAATGGGTAATACAATATTTTGAAGTATTCTTCAGCAATTTTATTTTGTTTTGGTGTAATTTCATAATGGGGAACTTCAAAGAATCCAATTGGAATATCTAAATAAGAAGCTGTTTCAATAGCTTTTTTAATTTTTTCTCTAAAGACAATTGGAGAAGGCTCATATCTTCCAAATTCAAATCCAGCTGCTGATTCACAATTTCCACATTGATGAGTATAGCCATGAAGCCCAATTATACCGTTATGTGCTGTGAAATAATCTAGACTAAAGACCATTTCAGCGATTTCAAAATTACTTTTAGTTAATGGATCATTGTCAACTCCATTATTTGGGATTATATATCGCGGAATCCATGCGATATGATATGGAATTTTCATTTGATTCATGTAATTTGATATTATACGAAGTTTTTCAAAATAATCTTTGCTATAAGGCTGAGAGTTTAAGCCAACATCTTCAAATCGTATGAGACCTATTTGATTTATTTTAGATTTATATGGAGTAATATTTGAATTATTAAAACAATTTGTTTTACAACTAATAATTTTCTGATTTTTATCCCATCTAGTATAAAGATCAAGCATATGTGAAAAATCAGAAAATCCTATATAATACATATCATTTTCATTTAATAATGTTTTTTTTAGATAAAAACTATTATTGGGACAGTTTACTATATTACTTAATAAGTTAATTGAATAATCCGTATCATTAATTTTTATGTTTAATAAAGTATCGATTTTTTGAATTTTCCCATTAAGTTTATCAATAAATTCATTTAAAGAAATATAATACCTATTTTTATCCAAATATATTGGTAATGTAAGCGTTAATGGCGTACCATCAATTTTAAATATTATATTGTCTTTAGTCATATTAAAACCGTTAAAATTAGTATAATCTGGATGTAGATCATTATTTGAATTAGTTAAAATTATATCTGATATATTTTCTTCATCTTTATCTGTGATAGCCTTTTGAGAATTACAGCCGACTAAAAAAAATATAAAAAGAGTAAAAAAAATGCCAATAAACTTTTTGTTTATCATTATTATAATCCACCTTATTCATATAGTATATTTAATTTATTATTTACATTTATATTATTATTATTTATGATTTAAGAAAGTTTGTTAACTTTAATTTACTATATATTGTTATAGGATTGATAAGTTTCCTGTAAAAACCATGAACATTCTGATTTTAGTAAATTTAAAATTATTTCGATGGATTTTTTAAGTTTTATCAATAATAATAACTTATTATTGATAAATGCATAACTAACTCATAAGATAAATGAAAGATTATTAATAAACATTGACATTATATTTTAATTTGTTATAATAGTAAAAAGATAAATTTTAAGAGCGAATATTAGATTAACATTCGTTTTATAAAATAATTATTAAATTAAGAATGGAGAAAAACATGGAAAAGAGTATTGAAAAATCAGTTATGCAAAAATTTTATAGCTTTTTTTATTTTATGTTCTGGGGCTTTTATTTTAGCGCTGGCTATTTATTTTGCAGAAAACTGAATAATACCTTTTTAATGAGTGTTTAATATTCATATAATTTTTTTAGATTAGGTAAATAATATTGATATTTTATGGAGCTCATTATATATGAGCTCCATTTTTGTTTTAATGTTAAGATTAAGAGAAAAATAATTTAGTGTAAATTATTCACAGGGTATCAATTGTTAATTAGATTTATGGTTCTACATTATAATAAAGAAAAGGGGAGCTTTGTTCAGTTAACAATGAACAATTATGAGGAATATATTTCTTACGAAATATATTAAAATAAAAAGGGGGTTTTATTAATGGAGAATTTGGTTGTTGAATTAGGAGAAAGAAGCTATCCTATTATAATAAAAAAAGGATTAATTGATGAGATAAATTTAGAAATTAAAAAGATATACACAGGTAAAAAAATTTTTATATTGACAGATAAAAATGTAGACTTTCATTACGGAAATAGAGTTAAATCATGTTTAGTTAAAGAAGGATATGAGGTTAAGGTAATGGCTTTAGAACCTGGTGAAGAAACTAAGGCTTTTACTACTCTTCCTTCAATATATAACGAACTTTTAGACTTTAAACTTACAAGAAGTGATTTAATTATAACTCTTGGTGGTGGAGTAATTGGAGATCTTGGTGGCTTTGCAGCTTCTACTTTTTTAAGAGGCGTGGATTTTGTGCAAATGCCAACTTCGCTACTTGCTCAAGTTGATAGTAGTGTAGGTGGAAAAGTTGCAGTGGATTTAGAAAGAGGTAAAAATTTAGTTGGAAGTTTTTATCATCCTAAATTAGTTTTAATAGACCCGAATGTGTTAGATACTTTAAGCGAAAGATTCTTTAGAGATGGTATGGGCGAAGTTATTAAATATGGATGTATAAAAGATAAAGAATTTTTCTTATTTCTAAAGAGTTTAAAGACTAAAGAAGAAGTTATGCACAATATAGAAGCAATTATCCACAAATGCTGCTTTATAAAAAAATGTGTTGTGGAAAACGATGAAAAAGATACTGGGGAAAGAATGTTATTAAATTTCGGACATACTCTAGGTCATGCTATAGAAACTTATTATAACTTCAAGAAGTTTTCTCACGGAGAAGCAGTAGCCATAGGAATGTATGAAATAAGTAAACTTGCAGAAAATAAAGGCCTTACTGAAAAAGGCGTGGCAGAAAATATTAAAGAAATATTAGTTCAATATGGTCTTCCTTATGAAGTCAAAATTGACGATAATGTAGCAATTTCAGATACTATAGCCTTAGATAAAAAAAATATTGATAATGTTCTTAAAGTGGTATTATTAAAGAATATCGGAGAATCATTTTTAGAAAAAACTAATGTTGAATTTTTTAATTAATAATTGAGCATTGAGCATTGATAATTGAATTTGATAAAGTGAGGTAATATAATGGGGAATTTAAAAATTTATCCGAATAAGATCGGAA
>JAKBFR010000123.1:0-477 GCA_021837545.1 Bacillota bacterium
TCTTAAAGTTTTTTCATTATAAATATCTACAGTTCCTTTTGTAATTATAACTCCTAATGCTCCCGCTGCATGAGCAGTTCTAATTATAGTTCCCATATTTCCTGGATCTTGAATTTTATCAGCCAGCATATAGAATCCATGGTCATATTTAATCTCTACGGGTTTATTTCTAACTACTGCAATAATACCTTGTGGATTGTCCGTATCACAAATACCTTTAAATAAACTATCGCTAAGACTATAAACTTTAGTATTTTCCTGTAGTTTGTTTTTCACACTGGAGCTTTCAAATTTAGACTCTCCTTTAGCACTTATAAAAATGTGCACCACTTCAAAATCAGACTCTAAAGCCTCTTCTGTAAATCTAAAACCCTCCACTAAAAACATATTACTAATTAACCTGTATTTCTTTTCCTTTAGCTTTTTAATTTCTTTAATCAATAAATTGTCCTTGCTTTGAATATGTTCCAAACTAAA
>JAKBFR010000123.1:487-6668 GCA_021837545.1 Bacillota bacterium
CCCTTATTTAACTAGATTTTCTAATTTATTTAAATCTTCAATACCACCTATAGCTACAATAATATCACCTGGTTCAATAATATTATCTGCTGAAGGAGAAACATCAATGTCATTATTTCTTTTTATGGCCATAACATTTATGCCATATTGAGCTCTTACATTTAATTCTCTTAAGGTCTTATTATGCCATTCTTCCGGACTAACAACTTCGGCTATACTATAATCAGGAGATAATTCTATATAATCTAGTATATTTGATGACACTAAATTATGTGCAACCCTTACACCCATATCTCGTTCTGGGAAAACTACTCTATTGGCACCTATTTTGTATAATACTTTAGCATGTAATGCATTAGTTGCTTTTGTAATTACATATTTTACTCCAAGTTCCTTAACTAGGAGTGTTGCCAAGATGCTAGACTGAATATTAGAACCTATACTAATAACTGCACAATCAAAATTACGAATACCAAGAGCTCTTAAGCTATTTTCATCATTTGCATCGACTTGAACTGCATGAGTCACTTTATCCGAAATGTTTTGAACTACCTCTTCATCAAAATCAACTGCTAATACATCATTTCCCAAAGAATATAGTGTTTCAGCAACGGACGTTCCAAATCTTCCAAGCCCTATAACGATAAACTGTCTTTTACTCATTTACTCTACACCTACCCAATTAAAATTTTATCTTCTGGATATTTTATATTTCCATATTTGGAGCTTTTATTTTTAGCTAATGCCAATATTATAGTAAGTGGCCCTACTCTTCCCGCATACATGGTAAGTGAAATAATTACCTTTCCTACAAATGTCAATTTTGTGGTTAACCCCAAGGTTAACCCAACTGTAGCAAATGCTGAAGTAGCCTCATATAAAAAGTATTCAAAAGGAATGTTCGGCTGCTCAGTAATAGATAATATCATGGTAACTACTATAACAAGCGTTAGTGAAATAATAGTTATTACAAAAGATTTATATACCAATTCCTTGCTTATGCGTTTTTGAAATATTTCAGTATCTTCACGTCCTTTAACCACAGACACTACCGTCATAAAAAGCACAACAGCAGTAGCGGTTTTTATTCCGCCCGCCGTGGAACCAGGGGAACCGCCAATAAACATTAAAATTATTGTTAAAAATTTTCCTGCTGAAGTCATTTTATCTAACGGAATAGAGTTAAACCCAGCCGTCCTCGGAGAAACTGATGCAAAAACTGAAGATAAAAATTTGCCTTTCATAGACATTCCTTGCATAGTGTTAGGGTTGTTCATCTCAAAAAGATACATTAGTATCGCCCCTCCAACAATTAACACTAGGGTCATATAAATAACTACTCTAGAATGCAAGGACAATCTTTTGATTCCCTTACAATTATAGATTTCTACCCAGACATAAAATCCTAATCCTCCTATTGCAATCAGTGCTGAAATTGTCAATATTACTACAGAATTATTTGCATAAGCAATAACACTATTGAAGTTTCCCATCAAATCAAACCCAGCATTGCAGAATGCAGAAACAGCATGGAATATACTATAATAAATCCCTTTTGCAATTCCAAATTCAGGAATAAATTGTGTTGAGAATAACACTGCACCTAGTAGCTCAACAGAAAATGTAAATATTAATACATATTTGATCATTTTAACTAACCCTTGTAACGAATTTACATTCATAGCTTCTTGCATTACTAGTCTTTCCTTTAATGTTATCCTTTTACCCAAAAGAAAAAACACCAGTGTGGTAACAGACATAAATCCAAGTCCACCTATTTGTATAAGTAACATTATTACTGTTTTACCAAAATAGGTCCAATGGGTTCCCGTATCCACGGTTACTAGACCTGTAACGCACACAGCAGATGTAGAGGTAAATATACAATCTATAAAAGGCGTGGTTTCGCCATTTTGTGAAGCTATAGGAAGGCTGAGAAGTATTGCACCTGTAAATATTACTATAGCAAAACCTATTGCAAGGATCTGAACAGGAGTATATTTTGTTTTCAGTTTAAGGGCTTTAATACCTAATTTCAAATTATTCACCTCTGAATTTTACCAATAATTTCATATTATCAATTATACCACTTAATATGTCTTTGTCAAAAATATAATAAAAAATGTAGCCTAAAGGCTACATTTATATTAATTTTAAGCTTGTAATTGTTTTTTAGCAACTTCTACTAATTCAGCAAAAGCTTTCGGATCATTTATAGCAATCTCAGAAAGCATCTTTCTGTTAATATCTATGCCTGCAAGTTTCATTCCATTCATAAATTTTGAATATGAAAGGTCACTTAATCTTGAAGCAGCATTGATTCTAGCTATCCAAAGTTTTCTAAAATCTCTTTTCTTTAATTTTCTTCCAACATAAGCATTTCTAAGTGCTCTTATTACTGACTCATTAGCTGTTTTAAATAACTTGCTTTTTCCACCATAGTAGCCTTTTGCAAGCTTTAATATTTTTTTATGTTTTTTACGAGAGTTAATTGCTCTCTTTATTCTTGCCATTTAATATACCTCCTAAGCACCATTCAATTATAGATATGGTAACAATTTCTTCATTGCTTTTATTTGAGTTGTTGAAACATATCCAGTTTTTCTAAGGTTTCTTTTTCTTTTTGAGCTTTTCTTTGTTAATATATGGCTTTTGAAAGCTTTCGCTCTTTTCAATTTACCTGAACCTGTTTTCTTAAATCTTTTTGCTGCGCCTCTATGTGTTTTCATTTTAGGCATAATAAAATTCCTCCTCTCGGTTATGCTCTTTTAGGAGCTAAAATCATTATCATATTTCTTCCCTCTTGTCTCGCTGGTTTTTCAACAATATAAACATCACCGATTTTTTCTACAAAAGAGTTTAATATCTTATGTCCTACTTTTGAGTTTTCAATTTCTCTTCCTCTAAATCTTACAGTTATCTTTACCTTATCCTCATCTAACAAAAATCTTTTAGCATTGCTAGCCTTAATTGCGATATCATGGTCTTCTATTGTTGCACTTAATCTTATTTCTTTAATATTGACAACCTTCTGCTTCTTTTTAGCTTCTTTATCTTTTTTCTGTTGTTCATAGATAAACTTACCAAAATCCATTATTCTACATACTGGCGGTTTTGCAGTAGGTGACATCATAACTAAATCTAGTTCTTTTTCTTCAGCAAGCTTTAAAGCGTCTTTAGTATTCAAAATACCTAAGGCAGAGCCATCATCTCCAATAACTCTTATCTCTCTGTCTCTTATTTCTTCATTCATCATGAAATCTTTGTTTTTACTAATAATTTTCACCTCCTAGGTGTATTTAGAAAATTTATATATTCAAATAATTAAAAGGACGACAAATGCCGTCCTTAATAGTAACAATTAAAATTACTAATTAACCTAACTAGCATTACTGTTAGGTGAGAAACGGCTGTTTCTTCTTGTAAAATAAAACTCTATTATATTAAAATGTTTTTTTTATATTTCACTCACAACAATTAAGAGTATACTATTTAAATATTTGTTTGTCAATGATTTTTTGTTTTTTATTTTATTTCATTCACATACCAATATTTAACTATCACACCATGATTCCTTTTTTTATCTTTTCACATGCAGTGCACTTATCGCAATAATAAACTCTATTTACAAAGACCTTACTTATGGTTTGTATTAATTCTTTATTTTTACAATGTTCTACACAGTGTATAATTACTTTTTTAGGAGCACTAGTTATCAATGTGCTAATTATAAGTTCTTCTTGATTTTCTTTACAATCAAATTTAACTTCTGGTAACTCCATTATCATACTTCCTATTAAATCATTACCGTTTTCATCCCTTAAGTAATAATTTCCGTTTTTTTCAATTAGAATATTAACCTCATCTACCTTACTTTCTTGAACCTCAACAAAGTATTTCAATAATTTTATAAACTCATTATATTCTTTTTCTACCATATACTTTTCTACAACTTTATCAGCTATACACTCTAAATCCACTTTTAGTTCTTTGGTCCTAAAGGTTAAGAATCCTCTTATATTAATCTCATTATTTTCTTCTATACATCTAGTTATTTTATCAATAATACAATTTTTTCTGTTCATATAATACACCATACTAGGATCAGATATTGCTCCCTCACTTAGTAAGGCTTCTTGTATCATAGGTTTAATTTGTTTTATTTCATCATATCGTAGAAAAAAATAAGTTTCAGCTAAAAAATTATTGATTTCTTTTTTACAAAACTCCTTTGTTACTATTTTATATAACATATTGGCAACATGCAAATTAAATGTTTTCATACTACTATCGCTTAAGCTATCGTCACTGCAAAAAATTTTTATGAAGTGAGTATCCTCTATTATAGACTCCGATATACCTAAAATCACCTTTTTATGTTCAAAACACTCTTTAATGTTTTTTATATCATCAATAATGCATTCCATACTGCTATTATATACAACAGTTAATAAAAGCATTTCGCACACTCCCTTCTCATAAGATAGTATGTGTGTAATATTAATGTATATGCAAAATAGATTAAACAATTATCGACATGTTGCAATGTACAATAACTTTGTGTTATAAAATAAGCATAAGAAAGTATATATGAAATAGGAGTACGGTTATGAAAAACCTTATTGTTGATTTTAGGATTCATAATGAAGAAAAAGAATATTTAGTTTCTAGAGGGTATAACTTACTTATTTGCCCTCCAAGCGATCTTTTATATTATGCCGTATGTGGTCATCCTGACATGCTGATGCATATTTTAGACAATTGCATTATGGTTCATAAAGATATGGATAGTGAATTTATAAATAACTTATCATTACTAAATTACAAAGTTTATAAATCAAATTTAGCTTTGCAAACCAAATATCCATATAATATAGGTCTCAATTCATTAAGCATGGGAAATCTTTTTGCTCACTCAGTTAAGTTTACTGATCATAATCTTTTATCACTTGTAAGCGATAAAAAATTAATAAATGTGAAGCAAGGTTACACTAAATGTTCCACTTGCATAGTAAATAACCACGCAATCATTACTAGTGACGTTTCTATTGCCAAGGCTTTAATCTCTGAAGAAATAGATGTTTTGTTAATTCCACCTGGCGATATCCTTCTTCCTGGACTTAACTACGGTTTTATCGGTGGCGCAACAGGTCTTATTGAAGATGATGTATTAGCTTTTTATGGTCACTTAGATCACTATTTGTATGGGAAAGAAGTATTAGAATTTTTAAAGAAGCACAAGGTAGAACCTGCGTTTTTAAGAAATGGGAAACTAATTGACAGAGGAAGTATTTTTAGAATTTAGCAAACTTACTATCCTGATCTAAGAGTTTTTTCTTATATTATGCTATAACGGAAAGTATATATTGCTTGAAATGCATTCACTTCACCAAGTAATTCTAATATTTATTTTATTTACAGCTGCTAAAAAATGCAAACTCGCTATCGCTCAAACATGCATTTTTCTTCACGCAGCTATAAATAAAATAAATTAAGAATTGCTAAGGTTTGTTCAGATGCATTCTACACAATATATACTTTTGTTAGCATAATACAAGAAAAAAATGCATAGTTTCTAAAATGATTCTTACTTATTAATTAACTGTTTTAGAATTATCTATTCCACTTATATCATCTAATATTAGAAAGCCTTTTTATTCAAAGCTATGTTTAAGGCTTTAAAAGTATATGAGTTTTTTATGTCCAAAATATAAAACCTATATCTTATTTTACATAGTAATTAAAGATATAGGCTATTTTATAAGTTTATATTATTGTTAACATTGTTAATAACTATTCCTTCTCATTTTGTGAATATATCGTGATTATTTTCTACGATTGTCCAAATAACCTACTATTGATACCATTAACCCGAAAAATGAAATTATAAGACCAATTGTTGCTCCTATTCCACTTGTTGTCAATATCATTGCTATGCCGAAAAGTATGATCGCAATTCCTAAAAGAATTATTTGCACATATTCACTTTCCCTCGTATTACTTTACAGTTGTTCAAATATCGTTAATTCTATTATATTTTGGTATCCCCTTTATATACCAAAACATAATAGTGATTTAAAGTATTTTTATCATATCTATTATTGTCTTTTAAAGCTGTCAGAAATGGAATAAAAATAAACTTCATCTATTTAAATTTCTTAAAATCAGACCACCGTCTTTC
>JAKBFR010000124.1 GCA_021837545.1 Bacillota bacterium
CTTTGCACTAATCCTTTGATAGCCATACTCATAGTCTTAACTCCATTTGGAATCAAGAAAAGTATTTGAAGTGCTTTTGTAGCAGTATCATCTGAAAAAGTTTTATTTACTTTATTGTCAAGTATTTCAATAGCTAAATTAATATCTGGATCAATACCATTTAGTTCATTTTTAAATATATCATTCCACTGTGATAATTTTTCAATAACAATTGCTTTGTCATTTTCTCTAAATAAGATAATAGCATCAGCTTCACGAGGAATTGCGTTATTTTTAGCTCCACCATTTATTGAATTTATTTTAAAGTCTATTACTGATCTTAAATCCATTAAGAAACGACCCATAAGTTTGTTAGCGTTGCCTCTTTCTTTGTTGATTTCCATTCCAGAGTGACCGCCATTTAAGCCTCTTAATCTTATTGCACAATTTATAAAGCTTTTATCTGCTTCTTCCCAAGTTATTGGAAGCTTTATTTTTTCTCTTACTCCACCTGAACAACTTACAAGAAGTGTTCCTTCTTCTTCTGAATCTATATTTATTAATATTCTTCCATCTAAATTCTTAGGGTCTATAGCTTGAGCTCCACCCATACCTGTCTCTTCTTCAGTAGTTACTAATAATTCTATTGGTGGGTGAGGTATAACACTCGACGCAAGCACTGCAAGACCAAATGCCACTGCAATACCATTGTCAGCACCTAATGTCGTTCCATTAGCTCTTAAAATGTCACCTTCTACAATAAACTCAATAGGGTCTTTTTCAAAATCATGCTCAGTTCCTATGTTTTTTTCACAAACCATGTCCATATGACCTTGAAGTATTATAATTGGTGCATTCTCATATCCTTTAGTACCAGGCTTTTTAATTATAACGTTTAATGCTTCATCTTGGATAACGTTCAAATTATGTTCTTTTGCAAAGTTTACTAACCAGTCACTTATTGCTTTCTCATTGCCAGAACCTCTTGGAATCTCGTTCATCTCTTTGAAATATTTAAATGCTTCAAATGAATTTAAATCCTTTAATTTTTGTAACATGTTTATCATCCTTTCTTTTTAAAAAAACATCATCTTTAGCCCGAAAATTATTAATATTATTCCTCCAATATAGTCAGCATATTTCCCTACAACTTCTATTTTTTTTAGATATTTAGAAATTACAAAGGCAATTGTTGACATTATCAGAGTTATTCCCCCAATAAATAATGTATTTTGAAATAATACAACCTTTGTTATATTATTTAATACCGTAAACCCCACTACCATTGCATCTATACTTACGGACACACCTAAAATAAAATACATCTTAGGTTTAAGAAGTGGACATTCTCCTTTATTTTCAAAGCCTTCCTTAATCATAACCACTCCAACTATGGCAATAATCATACCTCCAATTATGCTTGGCATTGAAGTCACATATGTATTGAAAAGGAACCCGGCAAAAGCACCTAAGTATGAAAATAAAAATTGAAAAAAGCCAAAGGAAATTATAAATCCTAGCTTATTTCTAAATCTAGTTTGATTGTTTAACCCTATACATAAAGCTACTCCAAAAGCATCTAAAGATAGTGCTAAAGCAATTATAAATAGTGAGTACAAATCCATGAATTTTCCTCCCAAAATAATACTCTACAATATATTTAGTCTAATTGCCTTACTATTATTCCAATTTTTCAAATCATCATGTATAGCTTTTCACATACTATTATCGAATACTTACGCTTTATTGTCAACAGTGGTTTAATATCCTAATGTCATATTTATTTTTTCTATTTTAAATATAAAAAGAAAGAAGATTTGAATTTTAATATTCATTACTTCTTTCTTTATCAAGAGCATCTTTTAGGATTTAGATAAGCTTTATTTCACTTTAATCTTTAGTACTACTGCCCTCACTTCATTTCCAGAAGTTAATGTTTGATTAGTTATCATATATCCATTTTGATCTACTAAGTAATTTTTTATATTAATCAAGCTTATTCCATCATTGCCTGCGTCAATACCTGGAACCAGATCATTGGGAAAAATTTTATTAGTTTGATTAGCTTTTAATATGATTTCATTGGCGACTCCATTAATTTTCAAAGTGCAATCTTTAGATACCTTAATGCTTAAATAAAGTAACTTATCAGTATCCTTAAAATTAGTTGTATTAGATATATCTGCTATTAATTCACTTTCACTTCCACTTGTAGCAATCTCTTTTCCATTATCTAATACTATGTCTATACTTTTTAAAATGTTGTTCTCAATTGGAGGTGTAACATTTCCCCCTGTGCTTCCTCCAGGTATTACAACTGTAGCATCATTTTTCACTGTGCTAATATTTGTATCCTTGCCACTTACTTTTACTTCAAGATTATTTTTATCTAGCTCAGTAATAAATGCCGTATCCTCTAACTTTAAGGTAAAAGGCACAGTGGTATACATTTTATTGATTTTACCATCTAAAATGTTTAATTCCACAGTTTTTGTAACATTTACAATTTCATAATTTCCTTTTAAATTTACTTCACTATTATCCTTTGCCATTATCTCTACTTCCTTAATATTACTATTAGCATTTTCTAAAATAGCATTTGATTTAATAGCTACCTTGTCAATTACTGTTTCCCCCGAGGTTTCCACTCTAACAATATTATCGCTATTAATGATAACTACAGGAGTTGTAACATTAATCAAATGTATGCTTTCTGTGGCGCCAGATAAAATTTGAATTTCATCCGCTTGTACATTATTTAAATACACAATTCCACTATTGCCTGGGTTAATAGTGATTGTTCCCTTAACTTTAACATTATACACGTTACAATAATTTCCTTGTATATTTATATTTCCTGTAATTTCAGCATTGTTAAGTATGCCTTTCTCCTTTAACATATTAATATTTCCTGTTTGCTTAATATTCTTTAAAGTAATACTTTCTGCTAAAAAATTAATTTCTTTATTCATAATTTTGGGGTCATTCTGATCTAAAGCACCATAAACTTTATTTGGCTCATTAAGATTAATTTCTTTTTCATCTTGAATTTTTTCTTTAACCGTAATAACCTTGAGTTTCCATGCTTCATAGGTACCTACTACATTATCTAATTTATTTTCTTTCTTTTTCTTTAGATATGTATTCCAAGTAGTAGATGCTTCAGTATTTACATGCACATCTAAAACATAGATTCCTGGTTCAGTTGGTATCCATTCTATTTTATTATCATAGTCAGTAACATTTTTTACCCAGCCAGAGTTTTTATCCTTAGCCTTGCTTGGTGAAAAATAGTGTAGTTTATACTTATAAGGTCCTTTTATACCAGTTACATCCTTAATGCCATTGATTATAACTTTTTCTCCTAAAGTATATTCTTCCTTTTCAATATCCATGGCCTTGTTTACATATACTCTGTTATTATCATCCTTCTTAACACAGTTTAGGTTTGCTATGTAGTATGTGTCATAACTTCCTTGACTTCCCTTATTTATGCCTTCAACCTCTGCCCTTTTAACCCAAACCGATAGCTTGTACTTTCCTTCCGCAAACTTTCTATCTGGGCTTATTACATAAGGTGTTTTAGCATCTACAGCCTTAGTATATCCCTTTGTGATATCTTCCCAAGTACTGGTATTAACTTTACTAATCCACACTCTATACTGAACCATGCCTTCATAATCGGATGTAACATAAATACTCTGGCTATCCCCTACAACTAGAGGTGAATGCTCCATGCCTACAAAATTAATTTTAGGTAATTGCTCTTTTGCATATGCTATAGAACCCGTGAAGCATACGCTTAATGCTAAAACTAATATAGTGAAAACTTTTTTAAGTTGTTTTAAGTTAAACATTATTGACCACCTTTCATACCTTTTGCTTATATTATAACATTGAATAAAATGTATTTTCAATTATTTTGAAGCATATTCACCTAAACTTTGTAAGTATAGCTATTTTCTTTCTTATAAACTGTAATCTAATAAAAAATTATATATATTATAAATTTATACACTATTATAATATAAAAGGAACTTTATGATTAATTTAGTGTTAATCATAAAGTTCCTTAATAATTAATTTAGGCTCTAAAAGATATTATTTTACATTTACAGTAAACGTAATAGTTTGATTATTAATTATTGCTGTAACTATATAAGTACCTTTCAAATCTCCTAGTGTCATTGCATCAGTATTTATTTTCGGAAAAACTGTTTTAGTATCAACTTGAGTTATTCTCATATCTCCTACTGCTTTGTCATAAATTTTTGTTCCTTTTGCAGAAATTTTACTAATTTCTAGTCCCTCTACATTTATAGAGAAATCTTCATTTTCACTACTGTATATCTTTGCGTATTCTGCAAATTCTGTATAAGTCATTTTCTTAAACATATATAATAGTTCAACAGTACTCATATTTGCAAATTCAGTACCTATTCTTTTTACATTTAAGAAAGCCTTTAAAGTTTCAGTGTTCGTTATTGTACCTGTTGTTGTTGAAATATTAATGTTTAAGCTATTTATACCTGTTATTAAGTCAGCAAAAGGTAATAGAGCTAATAAATCTGCATCTGCCTTTTCTTGGAATAATTTTGTAAAAGTAAGATCAGGTTGTTTTATACTAACATCTATACTTCTAGCTAAAATATTTGAAGTATCATAATTACTAACAGTTATGTAAGTATTATCTTGCATTAATTTCATACTATCTGTTACTAACTTATCTATAGATGCTGGAATTGGAGTTGTTGGGAGTGTTGGAGGTGTTGTTCCACCACCAGTTCCTGGTGTTGGTGCAATTGGTTTTACAATAGTAATAACTATTCCTGTACCTGTTTGAGTAACAGTAACATTATTGCTATTATTTAATGTTGTAACTACTGCACCACTTCCTAAATCTAAATTTACATTAGTATTAACAGTTATACTTATAACTTTAGCGTTATTTGCTAATTTAATAGTAACTTTATTATTAGCTTTAATATCTTTATCAAAAGTTCCTCTTAATTCTATAGTAAATTCTTTTTTATCTGTATTTTCAGTAGTTCCAATCTCTCCAAAAGATCCTTCAGTTGCTTCAAGAATTACATTTGAAGCAACTGTAGTACTTTCAATTTTTGTTTTCCCTTTAATTTCTATTCTAACTACATTCTTAACATTATTACTATTAACAACAAGCTTCAAAGCATTAACATTATTAAAATGTATACTATTTGATGCGCCTGAAAGAACTTCAATCTTGTCAGCATTAACATTATTAAGGTTTACAGTACCATTTTCTCCTGGATTAAGAACTAAAGTTCCTTGAACTTTAACATTATTTAATGTTACATTATCTCCAGTTATCGTAACATTTCCTTTGACATTTACATTATTTAATACAACATCATTTGCTGTTATATTAACATTTTTATTTATTTCCATTGGTTGATTTACATCTTTTGAACCATATATTTCGCCTTTTTCTACTAAATTGATTTCTGTAGGTTCAACCTTATCTTTAACAGTTATTACCTTTAACTTCCAAGCTTCATATACTCGTCCATTTAATTTAGCTTGCTTAGCCCATAAAGTAGAATTTGATGACATAGTCCAAAGGTCAAGTACATAAGTACCAGGTTTATTAGCCACCCAAGTTAAATTCTCCTTATCTCTATAATTAGTCTTGTCCATAATCCACATATTATTATTTACGTCGTAAATATGTAATTTATAAGTATATGGAGCCTTCATTCCTGATATGTCTTTTATTCCAGCTATATTTACTGTTTCTCCAACCACATAGTTGTCCTTTTCAACATTCATATCCCCATTGGAGTAAACTCTATTGCTATTATCTTTGCTTACACAATTTAAATATGTAACATAATAGCTGTCATAGTCTCCACTTTTGTTTTTAAATTTACCCTCAGTATCTGCTTTTTTCACCCAAATAGAAAGCTTGTACTTTCCGATTTCATACTTAGCTATTCCATTAATTGAACTAATTTCATTTGCATTTACTGCAGCAGTATACCCTGGAGTTAATTCTTGCCATTTATCTGTTCCAATTTTGTTTTGAAACACTCTGTACTGAACTTTTTCTGCCCCTACAGAACTTAAGTAAAATGTCTCTGTATCACCAACCACTAGCGGTGAATGTTCAACCCCTACAAAAGTTACTTTTGGAGTAGCTTCAGTAGCTTTTACTGGTACAGAACTTAGACAAGTGATAACAGTTAATACTACAGCTAACACTGAACTAAGCCTTTTTTTTAATTTAACCATTTTTTCCCCTCTTTTCACATTTAGTCAACTGAAATTCTCAGTCTTTTATATAAAAGGCATTTGCCTTTTAAGCAATATATTGTAAGATTATTATAACACAATATGCTAATATAGTGGTATTTTATTAAACAATATCATAAATTTCAATAAAATAACATTATTTACTTATCATTTCCAACTAAATTTATATCAAATTTCTATGTTAATATTTCAAAGGGAAATAGATATACTTAGTTAATACTTATTAAGTGATAGAGTATATGTAATTTAAAATAAAAACAGAGATATTTAATGCTAAATCATCAAATATCTCTGTTTTTATTTTTTATTTGATATACCTTAAAACATAAGTTTCAAGATTATTTTTTAATTATTACTTTACATCAATAGTATAATCTACTGTTCC
>JAKBFR010000125.1 GCA_021837545.1 Bacillota bacterium
ATTTATGGCAAATACAAAAACATACTAAATTCCATTCATATATTGTTCACATATCTGCCATTGAAGTGCCACAGTATAATTTTATTATATAACCACGCACTAAAGAAAAATAAAACATTAGGAGGAAACATAATGAAGAAGAGATTAATTAAAATAATTACTTCTTGTTTAATTGTTGGAATTATAGGTACTGGAGGGTACATTAGTTATACAAAATATATTGGTAGCAAAACAGTGGCATCTGCTATAAAATATACCACTGTAAAAGCTAGCAAGACAAACATACAAGTAAATGTGCAAGCAACAGGAGCGGTTTATGCATCAGTAACTAGGGATGTAGTTGCAAATAACAGCGGAGAATTAAAAAATTTGGTTCTAAAAGAAGGAGATATTGTAAAAAAAGGAGATGTAATTGGTCAAGTTTATAATTCGGGGCTTCAAGATCAGGTAGATAAAGCGAATCTAGCTCTTCAAAAGCAACAGCTTCAAGCAGGAACTGCGAAAAATGATGCTGATGCTCAAATTCAAGCACTTACTACCGAACAAAATCAAAAGGATTTGAATGGTGCAATTGAAGCTAGGGATAATATGAATGTTACTTCACCATTAGGTGGTTTAGTAGTAACTAAATCAGCAAATAATGGAGATACACTTCAATCTGGGAAACCTATTATTTCAGTTGTAGATACAAACTCGTATAGGCTTAAAGTAGATGTAGATGAATTAGATATTGCAAAAGTTAAAAATGGGCAAAAGGTAGAAATAAAGTTTGATGCCATTACAAATAAAGTATATGAAGGTGCTGTAGAGTCAATTTCTCAGCTTGGCGATACTACCAATAATGTAACAACTTATGGTGTAGTAATTACTATAAAGGATTTAACAGGGGTTAAGCTTGGCATGAATGCTAGTGTAAATATTTTAGTAGATAATAAAGAAAATGCTTTAGCAGTTCCAGTAGAAGCTTTAATTGAAAGAAATGGTGAAAAATACGTAATGGTAGAAGGTGCACCTAGCACAACTAACGCAACAACAAAAGATACTTCTACAACATCAACTAATTCACCAGCTTCAGGAAATGGTGGGCAGTATACAGGTGGAAGACAAAAGATGGCAAATATGACTGAAGAAGAAAAAGCACAATTTTTAAAGGATAATCCTAACATGGCTGGAAGAATGGGCAATGGACAACAAAGAGGTACTACTTCAAGTGCTGGAAATTTAGTTAAGGTGGAAACTGGACTAGAGAATGAAAAATACATTGAAATAGTTAGCGGACTTACAGAAGGGCAAACAGTGCTAATAACTTTACCAAATATAAGCACTAGCAGCAGTACGAATAAGAAGAGTGGATTTTCAGGAATGGGTGGTGGATATGGCTCTGGTATGACAGGTGGAAGAGGAGGGACATCAAAAAAATAATCGGACTGTTGTGAAGAATGAAACTATAAATAAGTAGTTACGGCGTTTATAGGTTTAACTTAAATAAAAAGTTAAAATATTAAAAGCGTTAGTAAAAAATATAGGATAAAGGAGGAACGGTTCATGACAGTTCAACAAGAGATTATAAATATAAAAAATGTGTGGAAGACCTACAAAATGGGCAGCAGTGAATTAAATGCTCTTCAAGATGTAAATTTGTCAATAAAAAAGGGCGAGTTTGTTGCTATCATAGGTCCTTCTGGGGCAGGAAAATCAACTTTAATGAATATAATTGGATGTCTAGATACTGCTACAAAAGGGGAATATATATTGGATGGATTAAATACTAATTGCAATGATGACAAATTAGCAGAAATACGGAATAGTAAGATTGGCTTTGTATTTCAAACCTATAATCTACTACCAAAGTCAAGTATTCTTGAAAATGTAGAACTACCACTTTTGTATCTTGGAATAAATGGAAAAGAAGTTAGACGAAGATCACTAACAGCTCTAAAAAAAGTAGGACTTGATACTCACTTAAAGCACAAGCCATCTGAGCTTTCAGGAGGCCAAAAGCAAAGAGTTGCTATTGCAAGAGCCTTAGTAACAAGACCACAAATAATTTTAGCAGATGAACCAACAGGAGCATTAGATAGTAAAACTGGAAAAGAAGTAATGCAAATGTTAAAAGATTTGAATGATGAAGGTAATACTATAGTTTTAATAACCCATGACAAGGATATAGCTTCGGAAGCTAAGCGAATTGTAACCGTAAAAGATGGGATGATTTTATCAGATATGATAAATTCAAATGCTAATAAAGAGGTGAGTAAATGAAATTCAGTAGACTAATAAAGATGGCTATAACTTCAGTTTGGCTTAATAAAATGCGCTCCTTTTTAACAATGCTTGGAATAATTATAGGAATATCCTCTGTAATAGTGCTAGTAGGCATTGGAGAAGGAACCAAACAACAGGTAGCAAGCCAAATAGAAAGCCTTGGTACAAATCTTATTACAATAAATATTACTGGTAATAGGTCAAAAGGGCTAACTAATGAAGACATTGCTGAATTGAAAACAAAGCCCGGTATTAAAGACATAGCCCCTGCACTTACGCAAAATAATATAAATATTAAGGCTGATGGAAAAAATTCTACTACCTCTTTAGAAGCAAGTACAGCGAATTATTCAAATATTAGAAAAATTAATGTAAGTGATGGAAGATTTATAAATGATAGAGATGAAAATAACAGATATAAAGTAGCTGTAGTTGGAATAGATGTAGCTAATAATATATTTGGAACTACTAATGTAGTTGGAAAAGATCTATATGTTAATGGATATGAATTTTCTATAGTAGGTGTTTTAGAATCTCAAGGTAGTACTATGAATGGATCAGGTGATGATAAAATAATTGTACCATTAAGTACTGCTCAAAGAATATTAAAGACTACAGATGTTAAAACTTTTTACGTAGAGGCTGAAAGTAAGGATAAAGTAAGTGATGCAATGGGATATCTTCAATTATTTCTAAATAAAAAGTATAATAATAATACAAACAGTTACAGAGTATTTGACCAAACTAGCTTATTAGATACTGCAAACCAAACTAATGATAGTTTAACTACTATGTTAAGTGGTGTTGCCGCTATATCACTTTTAGTAGGTGGAATTGGAATAATGAATATAATGCTTGTATCTGTAATTGAAAGAACAAGAGAAATTGGAATAAGAAAGGCCATTGGAGCTAAAAGAAAAACTATCCTTATGCAATTCTTGATAGAATCAATAGGAATAAGTAGTCTTGGCGGAATAATTGGAGTACTTTTAGGCTACCTAGCTGGGTATGTAGCAGAAGTGGTATTAAAGATGCCAATTGCCATATCATTTAACGTGGTTGTTTTAGCCTTCGCATTCTCAGCAATAGTAGGAATAGTATTTGGTATGTATCCAGCAAGTAAAGCATCGAAATTAAACCCAATAGATGCGTTAAGATTCGAATAAAGTTAGTTAAAATAAATTTTATATATTGATTTCTACTTCCTCTGTGAGCACCCTTTTACAGAGGAAGTTTTCATATGAATTTTACTTTGGGTAAAATATAATAAATTATGTTTATTAGTGGTATTATTATATGATATGAAGTAAAAATTAATATTACAGCATCAAAGATGATGATTTAATAAAGGAGAATATTATATGAATGAAACCGTTTTAATTGTAGATGATGAAGAAAGAATCAGAAATCTTGTGTCTATATATTTAAGAAAGGAACAATATAATATCTTACAAGCTGAAAATGGTAGTGAAGCCATAAATATATTTAATAGAAGTAAAATAGATTTAATTATATTAGATGTAATGATGCCAATTATGGATGGATGGGATGTATGTAAAGAGATAAGAAAAACTTCCAATATACCTATTATAATGCTTACAGCAAAATCTGAAGAAGAAGACGAATTATTCGGGTTTGAATTAGGCACAGATCATTATATCACTAAGCCTTTTATTCCCAAGCTATTAGTTGCTAAAGTAAAAGCTATTATAAGAAGGACCTATAGCCCCGAGATTGTCCTAAAGGATGAAAATACCTTTGATGGTCTAGTTGTCGATAATTTAAGTCATAGAGTTACTGTAGACAATTTTGAAATTAATCTATCCCCAAAGGAATTTGAATTACTAAATTATTTTATTCTTAATAAAAGAATCGTATTAAGTAGAGAAAAAATATTAGATGCATTATGGGGTATTGACTATTTTGGAGATTTAAGAACTGTAGATACTGTTATAAAAAGATTGAGAGAAAAGCTAGGTGAAAAATCTTACCTTATTGCAACTATAAGAGGGACAGGATATAAATTCGAGGTGAAAAATGAAAAATAAAAAGACTATTACAAGAAAGCTTTTCACTATAACCTCTGTAGTTTTTATAGTATTTATCACTACTAATTTAATAGTTCAATCTGTATTTTTCGAGCAGTTTTATATAAAATGGAAAAAGGACAATCTTCAACATAACCTTGTTAAATTCAAAAGCCAATACGATTTACTTCAAAAGGATGAAGATGCGAGTAACTTAATTAGTTCTTTTGAAGAAGACAATAATTATAAAATAATTATACGTGACAGTTTAGGAAATTTAAAATATCTTACAAGATCAGTTGATGAAAGAAAAGACTCTATGAAAGTTAGAATTATGCACCAGATAATGTCTGATGCAATAGAAAATAGAGGCGGTATCGCTAAATTTAAAGAAGAAGGAAAACCTCTAATTTTTATTACAGAAAAAAACCGTGAAATGGTAATAAGTGTGGCAGGTATACTATATGATGAAAAGAAAGATGAAATTGTATATGCTTTTTCTTCACTACAGCCAGTAAATGAAGCAGTTCAAGTTATAAAGGAATTTTACTTTTATTTCTATATAGGAGCACTAATTACTATTCTACTGCTTTCTTTAATTTACTCAAATATGATTGCAAAGCCATTGATAAAAATAACTAAAACGGCATCCAAAATGTCAAAGCTTGACTTCACAGAAAAATGTGTGGTTAAAAGTGAAGATGAAATAGGGGACCTGGCTATTTCATTGAACCTTCTATCAGAGAATTTAAATGAAGCATTAACCTCACTTACAGATGCTAATACACAATTAGAAAAGGATATTGAAAAAGAAAAAAAATTAACAGAAATGAGGAAAGACTTTGTGGCAGCTGTTTCTCATGAACTTAAAACACCTATTACCCTTATAGAAGGGTACACAATGGCTTTAAACGATGATGTTTTAGAAGTAGAAGAAAAACAATACTTCATTGATGTTATAATGGATGAATCTAAGAAAATGAACAATTTAGTTTCAGATATGCTGGATTTGTCTCAATTAGAATCAGGAAATTTTAAATTAGTTCAAGAAGAATTTTTTCTTCATGAGCTAGTAAAGCCAGTTACTAAGAAATTTTCGTCCCTACTTAATGAAAAAAACATTAAATTAGAATTAGACTTAATCCAAAATATAAAAGTAAATGCAGATTGGAACAGAATTGAGCAAGTACTAACAAATTATATGACTAATGCAATAAGGCATACTGGTGATGGTGGATTTATTAATGTAACAATGATAAATAGAGAAGACAACATATGTGTTGAAGTAGAAAATAGCGGAAATAAGATTGATGAGGCTGAAACAATTAAGATATGGGATAACTTCTATAAAATTGATAAATCAAGGACTAGGAAATTCGGGGGCACTGGTCTCGGCCTTTCAATAGTTAAAAATATAATGTTACTTCATAGCGGTAGTTGTGGAGTAGAAAACACAGAAAAGGGAGTTAAATTCTATTTTATTTTAAAAAAGCAATAATTACACTGTACTTATATCTACTATGGTATAGGACGTCCAAACGTTTGTGTAAACTTGAAAAATGATAAGAATTCAATAATATTATAAAAATGGTATGTAAAATGCTAAAGTTAATCATTCTACATACCATTTTTATATTAGTTTGCAACCTTTATATCACCGTGGATCATTTCTTTATAATATCCATCTATGCAAATAAGCTCATCATGATTTCCTACTTCTATAATTTCTCCATGCTTTAGCACCACTATTTTATTTGCATTTCTTATAGTTGATAATCTATGTGCAATAATAAGTGTAGTTCTATCTTGAGCCACTTCCTCAATAACCTTTTGTATTAACTTTTCAGTATGTGTATCTATATTTGCGGTAGCTTCATCTAATATAAATATGGATGGTGAATGAGCAAGAGCCCTAGAAAATGACAGAAGCTGCTTCTGACCCGCTGAAAATGTGGCTCCTCTTTCCATAACAGCTGCATGTATTCCTCCAGGCAAACCATTTACAAAATCTAAAGCACAAGTAGTTTTAAGGGAATCAGTTAAGGTCTTTTCGCTTATATTATCATTTAATATAACATTAGATTTTACATCTCCTGAAAATAAAAATACATCTTGAAGAACAACCGATATACTTTTTCTTAAGTCCTTCTTTTTTATATCATTGATATTAATTCCATCTACTAGTATCTCACCCTTTTGGATTTTATAAAATCCGCTTATCAGACTAATTATTGTTGTTTTTCCTGCACCTGTTTCTCCTATAAATGCAACAGTCTCTCCCTTTTTAACTTTAAAACTTACATTCTT
>JAKBFR010000126.1 GCA_021837545.1 Bacillota bacterium
AGTATGAAAAAATTCATGGACCGTTAACAAACTTTGGTTCATCTTCTGTAGAGGATGCAAGAGCTTGGGTAGATCAACCATGGCCTTGGGAAAATTATTAATAGGAGGAAGAAAAACTTATGTGGTATTATGTAAAAACATTAGAATATCCAATAAATTTAAAATGCAAAGATCTTAATATGGCAAAATATCTAATAACACAATATGGTGGCCCTGATGGTGAATTAGGTGCTGCACTTAGATATTTAGATCAACGTTATACAATGCCAACTGGCAAGTCTAAAGCTCTTTTAACAGATATAGGAACAGAAGAAATGGCCCATGTTGAAATGATTGCGACTATGGTACACCAACTTATGGAAAATGCTACAATTGATGAACTTAAGAAGGCAGGTCTTGGTGGACATTATGCTGACCATAGAAAAGCTCTGTTTTACACTGATGCTACCGGAAACCCTTGTCCTATAAAACAGCGACATTTTGGAAAGAATACATTTAACATTTCTAAAAGAACTTTTTCACTTCATCATAAGTTCCACTAAAATCAAATCTAAAACTACCATCTTCTGATTATATTTTATCTTTATAAATAAAAAACACCTACATAAAGATGTATTTACATCTCTAAATAAGTGATTTTATAATAGTATACTGATTTATTTTTTATATATACTCTAAAAATCATTATTTTCCTAATAATTCATCAACTAATGCTTTAACATTATCTACACATTGACCACAACCAGTACCAACATTTGTAACAGATTGCACCTCTTCAAATGACTTAGCACCATTTTCAATAGCATCCCTTAAATTCTGTATAGTAACATTAGTACATCCACACATTACTTCATCGTTATCCATTCTATTCACTCCTTTAAATCTTTTTAATTTTAAACATTACTTCTTTCAACATTCATTAGTTTCACCATTTATTGCTTTACTATGTGTACTTTATAAATTATTATTTTACTAATATTATTAAAACAATTGAACATTTATTTATACAAATATTTAACATAAAAAGAGTTACCAAAAGTTTATGTTCAAACATTCTATGGTAACTCTTGTAAATATTACTTTAAATTTATTTAGTTACTTGCAGAGCTATTCATTGAACACTATACTATATTATGTAGCATATTCTTTACTATATACTAATAAAACTCATGGAATGAGAGGGCGATTATGAATAAAAAAGAAATATTAGAATTAAAAAGACGTTTAAAAAAAGACGACTGTACATTTACCAGAATGTGCGGCTGCTATGTAGATGGTCAAAAAAATATTGTTTTAAATATCAAAGAAACTTTTTTAACTCTACAAGAAACAGAATTCTTTAAATATTTAGAGATTGCAAAAAAAACATTATCTGGAACAGTGGGAAATAATCTTCTAGAACTTAGTTTTCCTCTTGATGAGGAAAACATAGGCGGTAGACAACTTTCTCTAATGGAACTTAAAAAAAGTAAATTAAAAAATGATGCTCTGCTTGATAACTTCTATAAATTAATTATAGATAGTTATGACTACACAGGTAATTTTCTAATACTTATTTTTCACGATGCTTATGATGTTATGACAAAAACTACTGATAATGCAAAATTAGATGAATCCGAAGAAGTATATGAATACCTATTATGTGCAATATGTCCGGTATCACTTTCAAAACCAGGTCTTGGATATCTTGAAGATAAAAACCGAATTGGAGCACGTCTTAGAGATTGGATCGTTGGTCCCCCTGATCTTGGATTTGTATTTCCAGCTTTTACAGACCGTAGTACTGATATTCATTCTATTATGTACTATACAAAAAATGCAAAAGATCCACATCCAGAATTAATGGAAGAAGCTTTAGGCTGTAGTTCAAAACAAACTGCTACGGAACAAAAAGAAGCATTCAATACTATTATTCGTAATGCCATTGGCAATTATGAAGAAAAATCTGATCATTTATTCATGGAACTTCAAGAAACTCTTAATAATATGGTAGATGATCATAATACTGTTAATGGTAAAGATGCTGATCCTATAATTTTGACTAATGATAATATTCAAGATATTCTAATTGAAAGCGGTATTCCTGAAGAAATCACTGCAAAAATCGGAAAATCCTATACAGAAGAATTTGGTGATACGCCTCCTGCAGTAGAAAATTTAATCGATACAAAAGCACTAGCAGCAAATGAGCAAAGAAAAAAGCAAGACAGACTTGAAAAAAAAGTACGAATACTAGAAGAAAGACTTGAAAAAACAAAAATAGATGCTGAATTAGATTCAGAAAAAGAATCAGTTTTGGAATCAGAAACTGATACCATATTGAAAACAGAGAGTGATATCATGTTAGAAACAAATTCAACTTCAGAATTAGACTCAACTTCTGATTCTAATTTAGAAGCAACCTCGAACTCGAATTTAGAATTAGCTTCTGACTCTGAAATGGAATCTGAGAACAATACTACTCCAAACTATGATATTGTACTTCAAGTAAATCCTCAAAAAGTGACTCAAATAAAATCACAAATAATTGACGGAAAAAAATGTATAGTTATTCCTATGGATGATGATGAACAAGCTAATGTAAATGGTGTTAATACATTGCTTTAATTCATAAAAAGGCTAATATATATATGAACTGTACCCTGTCAAATAGGCAGGGTGCAGTTTATTTTAGATTTTCGTAGGTTTCATGGTGAAGGCGAAGTACGACATTTAAAATCTGCTACAACTTTACTTCTTTCTCAACAACACCATAAGCTATAGATCCAAACTTAGTATTTCCATAACATTTTTGAATTCCTAATTTTTCAAACTCACCACTACCAACTCTTTCTTTAATAACAACACGATTTTTACAAACACGTAGTGCCTGTATAATGGATTCTTTTTTTAATCCGCCTTGCTGTGCAAATGGCCTTAAAGAATTTATTGGTACTGATTTTTTATTTGGTCTTTTAAACATAGGGTCAAAATAAACTACATCAAAACTATTATCTGGTTGACTTAAAATATATTCTTCATAAGATGAATTAATAACATCTATCCTATCCATAAATGTTTTAGTTTGCTCATCTATATCTTTATAATCATTTAATCCATTTTTAGTTATACAAGCAATATATTTATTAACTTCCGTGCCAACAACTTTACCCTTTTCACCAACAATAGATGCAAATACTATAGCATCTGTAGCCATTCCTAAAGTACAATCTAATACCCTATCCCCTTCCTTTAAATTCATAGCTTCTACCATAGGTTGATTAAAACCATCTTTTATTGAATTCAACTTAAGTCCTGATGTACTTGGATGCCAAAAAAATGTATTATCGTCTCCCTTTAAAACAATTTTATCTTTCTCTACAAAGAGAAAATATTCTATTTTATTCATTTGACTAATTTTCTCTATGCTATAATTCCCTCTTTTTACATATGGTATATCTAATTCTTTAGCTATACCATATGCTTTATTTATTAAACTTTCATCTGGATTTCTTGTAGTTGTAATTGCAATCTTCATATTATTTACCATCCTAATCTTTTGTTTTTTCGCAAAATAGCTATTGTAGCTATTACATTCTATCTTAAATTTATCATATTAATACCTTTGTAGCTAATAAAATTGTATTATTAAACATTGATATTGTCTTTATTTTGTAAATACTATCAATAATTGAAGTTGCATCATTTGGAAAAACTTGCAATACATCTTATGAAGGATTCCCTTGGTGGCATCATTTCTGAGCTACGCCTTAGACTTGTGCATTGGTATGTGCTTAAAAGCTGCAACTACAATTAAGCAGTATATAAATATTTAATAAAGATGAAATAGACGAAACTCAAATAATACATAGTTATTTACAAAGTATCTGCCAAAATCTCTTTTTCGGTAATAATTTAAAAAATAGAATATTCAAAATATTTAGAGTATGGTATAATAATATAAAATATATAAAGGTGGTATGCTTTATGGAGAAATACGGAGATCATGAAATAGTCGTAATACAAAACAATGAAAATCAATACCCATATAAGGCAATTGCAAAAATAGGTGATAAGGAAATAAAGCATAAGGGACAAAGCGAGTCCGAAGCGATTGATTTAGTTAAGCAAAGCATTAATAAATTAAAATCAAAACACGTACTTTAGCTGTAGTATATGGAGATTCCAATAAATAAAAATTGGTATATTTAAAATATCAGGCATCTAATCTACATAAAACCCCTCGACTAATGTCGTGGGGTTTTGCCTTAGAAATAGAAAAGTTACGCTGGTACTTAATTACTGTATCATTTATAGGTACTTGAATTTTTTCACATAATATGGAATACCTACTATTTTTTCAATTCTATCTTAAAAGATACTCCAACATTTTCATTGGTCGCCCATATATGCCCGTCATAAGATTCTATAATTCTCTTAGCTATTGCTAGACCCAATCCAAATTTACCTTTTTTACCTTTTTTAAATGGCTTAAATAACTCATTTAACAATGATTCTTCAATGGATTCTCCATCATTATATATTTCAAGTACTATTGAATCACTACTTGTCTTTACACTAATTCTAACTTTACTTCTACTATATCTAATTGAATTTTCTAAAATATTTTCAACTATGACTTTCCACTGTTCATAGTCTCCTAATATTATTATATTTTCTAGTTCTAGCTTCCAATTAAGCTCTTCTCTTCTGAACCTAAATCTATCGACAGTTTCCTCAATTAATTCTTTCATATTAATAAGTTCTTCTATTCTTTTGTGCTGCAACAAATAGTCAAGCTTTGTTAAATAAAGCAGATCTTTTATTCTCTTCTCCAGTCTTTCTGATTCACTATCAATTACAAGCATTGTACTACTCAGGTCGCCTTTAGGAAATATTCCATCTCCAACAGATTGAGCATAACTTCTTATAACCATCACAGGAGTTTTTAATTCATGGGATATATTTTGAAGCATCCATTGCTGAGCTTCATCATTTTTTACAAGCTGCTGCCTCATGGATTCAATTGCCTCAGATAATTCACCTATCTCATCTTTTCTATCTACACTTATTGGAGTATTCCATTCCTTTTGACCTATCTTCTCCACGTTTTCTTTTAATGACTTTATAGGCTTTGATAAATAACTAGCAAGTTTTCTAACTATTATTAAACTAAAAAAGCTTGCAATGATAGTCATCAAAATGATCTTTCTAGCAATCTGCTTATATAGTTTTTCAGCCTGAAGATCTCTTGTATATGAAAAGACAAAACCACTTTTATCATCAAAACTGTATTTTCTTATTACGTAAAATAGATTATCATTATTTTTAACATACGTATATCTTTGACTATCTGAAGTTTGATTTTGATATTGATTTAATACTTTATACCATAATTCCTTAGAAGATTTTTCATCTGAAAGAATATGCTTTATATTTTCTGTAGTAGCAATTGGATAAATAATACTATTCAATATCCTTTCTCCATTGTTATTCTCTGAAATTGTACCCGAAAACTGGGTATAGTTTTTGCCATCCACCATATTTGTAATTACATTTTTTTGTGAATTCTCTATGAGTTCATAGGCTTTATCATAAAGAAAATTTTTAAAGGTTAATAAACTTATAGTTACTAGAATGCTTATAATAAAAAGCATCATAGCTGAGAAAACAATCCATATTTGAAAAGCAATTGATTTATTACTTAAAAATTTTGAAACTTTGCTCATTCCTTAACCATCCTGTATCCATAACCATAAACTGTTTCTATTCTAAGGTTTGGCATTCTTTTTCTTAACCTTCTTATAAGATCGTCTACAACTCTATCACTTCCGAAATACACATCTCCCCAAATATGATGTAATATTTGTTCTCTTGAAAAAGCAGCAAGCTGATTTTTAATAAATAACATGAGAATATCAAATTCTTTTGACGTTAAAGCAATCGTTTCTTCTTCTCTCTTTACTATACGTTTATTTTCATCTATAGTGTAACCGCAAATCTGAGATACTATCTGAACATCTTTTTCTACTTCTTGGCCATATACCCTTTCAATAAGTTTTTTTGTACGTATAACCAGCTCTCTAGGTAGAAATGGTTTGGAAATGTAATCATCACTGCCAAGCTCCAAGCCAATCACTCTATCTAAATCAGCATCACGTGCAGATATAAAAATAACAGGTGTTTGCTTATTATTTTCTTTAATTTCTTTTATGAGCTGATATCCATCAATATCTGGCAGCATAATATCCAATATCCATAAATGTGGATTAACTTCAATAGCTGTTCTTGCTGTTTCACCATTAAAAAAAGAAGTTACATTAAAGAGGGCACTGAAAAAGTGCCCTCACTCTATTTTTAGAATTAAAAAGCATAATTCCAATACTTTTAGTATTGGGAATATGCTTTTTTTGTTATATAATTTATTTATTAAGA
>JAKBFR010000127.1 GCA_021837545.1 Bacillota bacterium
TGTTAATCAAGTAATTGAAGTGACAAGAAAGGTTACTGGTCACGAAATAAAAGCAGAAATTGCACCTAGACGTGCCGGAGACCCAGCAGTACTCATAGCTTCTAGTGATAAAGCACGTGAAATTCTGGGATGGAAGCCTAAATATGCTTCCCTTGAAACCATTATAGAAACTGCGTGGCAGTGGCATAAGGGACATCCAAGGGGATATGAAAAATAAGCTTATAGAAATTTTGTAAATATGAAGAATTTACTCAAAACATATAAAACTATCAAAACACAGAGATGCGTTTTGGTAGTTTTTTTGCGTGAAAAAAAATCATTTTATTAAAAGCATATATATGAAAGTTATGATTAAAAAAATCAATAATTTTAACATCTCTATAGGTGAAAAAATTAAAAAATTATGAGTAATAATTCTCCGCTAATAATAATAATATAGGTATATGTATATATAAATATATATTAAAAACTAGGGGGTAAGAAAATGGAGCAAGAAAGAGAAATAGATCTACTAGAGGTGTGGCAGATAATTCTTAAGAGAAAATGGACAATCATATATATTACATTATTTTCTGTAATAATTGCGGCAATGGTGAGTTTCTTTTTTATAAAGCCTGTGTATCAGGCAAAGGTAAGTGTAATCATAGGTAAAGAAGCAGCTAAGGTTTTCTATGAAGATAGATATACTAGTAGTGATATTACTATGTATCAGAATTTAGTTAAAACTTATTCAGAAATAGCAAAGTCCAATTCAGTTTTGAAAAAAACTCAGGAGGGCATTAAGGAATATAGTACAAATGATATTAGTAATTTAATAACAGTTACTCCTAAAACAAATACTCAGATATTAGAGCTGATAGTAAAGGGAGATACTCCAAGCATTACAGCAAATGTAGCCAAAGAATTAGTGAAAAATTTCATATTAGAATCTAGAAGGGTATTGCCGGCAGGAGATATAGAAATTCTTGATGAGCCAGAAACTCCAAGTGCACCTATATCACCTAATAGAAAGAGAAATGTTTCAATTGCCTTTTTTCTGGGACTAATGGTTTCGACAGGTTTAGTTATTTTGCTTGAGTTTATTGACCAAACTGTGAGGACTGAGGAAGACATAAAGGATTGTTTGGACATGCCTATTTTAATTTCTATTCCAAAACGATAATTTAGTAGGAGGATGAGAAAGTGATGCGCGAAGATATGATAAAAATTAATGAGGCTAAATCATCTATGGCTGAGATTTATAGAGTGTTAAGAAATAATATTGAATTTGCATATAATAATTCTAATGTTAAAAGTGTACTTATTACTAGTACTAAAAATGGAGAGGGAAAAACTACGGTTGCAGCAAACTTAGCTGTAACCATGGCAAACAGTGGTAAAAAAACTCTTCTAATAGATTGTAATTTAAATAGTCCAAGCCTTCATAAAGTATTTAGAACTGTTAATAATGTTGGATTAACAACTATTCTTAAAAATGAAAAATATAATGGACAAGCAGCAATTAAGACTAATTATGAAAATCTTTATTTGCTTACCAGTGGACTAAATAGTGAAAAATTCTCCGAGTTACTTATGAGTAATAAAATAGGTGACTTTTTAAAACTTACTAAGGAAAAATATGATTTTGTTATTGTGGATACTCCAGCGATAATGGAGCAAAGCGATGCCCAAATTATTTCACAATATGTAGATGGCTGCCTTTTAGTTATTGGAGCTGGTGAAGTGAATATGGAAGAGGCTAGAAAAACAAAGGAACTTTTAGAAAAGGTAAATGCCAAAATATTAGGAGCAGTGTTAAATAAGACTGAGGACACAAAGAAATTTGGTAGCGATATTGGAGAGGATGAAAATGTGATAGTGACTGAAGTTGAGAAAGTGAAAGAGTTTAAGGAAAAGTTTAGTTTAGGGAATTTAAAAGGAGGAAGGAATGTGAGAAAAAGAGGTGTTTTTGCTAGATTTTTTACTATGTTTATGGCGGTGATGATGTTATTAACGTTGCAACCAGGGACGATTATTGCAAAGGCCAGCAATTTGACTGCAGGGGTACAAACAGAAAATCAAGGATTTTTTTATAATAGTCAACAAAATGGAGATATATCTTTTGACCTATCGGAAAATACAATCAGTGTTAGAGTAAAGAAGAACAACAATAATAAAGCGTATATGGATTCAGCGACACAGATTTGGGGAAGTTATGGAGGCGAGTGGGTTCTTATAAAAGATTTTGGGACAACAAGCACACAAAATGATATTGGAGAAAATTATATTTATACTTGGAATTTAAATTCACTTGATGCAAAAAATGAATCTTATTATGCAGAAAATTCATTAGTAAATACAGGTGAATATAAAGTTTATGTGAAATATAAGGATAAACCTAATGACACCAAATATCAAGAAAAAATTAAGACTTTTTATTTGAATGATAAACTTAATAACCAAGCTAATATTATTACTTCCTTTGATATGGGTAATGATATATGGACAAATTGGAATAAATTAAACCAACCCTCATTAGCCAAAGTTAGTAGTAACAATATATCAAATTTGGAATTCGATAATGCGAGTATTTTCAATTTTATAAAAGGTCTTTCAGATGATGTAGAAAAATATTGGAATTATCCGGTGGTGGCAAATCAAAATTTCCCATTTTTAATATTTACAGATATGAATATTACACAAAATAATTATGAGGTATTAATAAAGGGATATGAGGATCATACGGTAGGACATAATGACATAAAAAAGTTAGCTCCTAATTTGTGGTTGTGGATTCCGAAAGAAAGTGGCATATTTAACATAGTTATGAAGGATGAAACTAGCGGAATTGTATCTACAAGAAAAGTTTATGTAAATTTATGTAGTGGTGAATATTTGCAGTTAGGAGATATAAGCGCTGGAACAAGCACAGACGGTACAGGTTATGTAGATGCCGGAATCGTGGCTGGTAATGCTAACAATGCAGTAAAGAAGTATGTTATATCAGAGCCTAGTGTTTGGTCAAGAACCATAAAAGATTATAAAGATCAAAGTAATACTTCTTTTACATTTAGAAAAGGAAATTACAATGTAGCTGCATATGTAAAATCAGCGAATTCTATAGAATTTGAAGATGCCAAGGCTATAAATTACCCTAAATCCTTGATTAATGGGTTAAATGTGAAGTTGGATATGGTTCCAAGGAATCCCAAAAACGAAGATGGCACATATAACAAAAACACAGTTTTTGATTTTACAATTAATGTAACTGGAGTAGAGGACACAGAGAAGCGGAATCTTGAGTATGCCTTCTTGAAATGGGATGCCAGAGGAAAAGAGTTGATTCAAGAGTATAGCACTCTTAACACTTTTACGTGGACACCTGGTATAGGCCCATGGGGTCCTAAAGATTCAGGAGAATATGTAATTTATGGTAGAGTTAGGCAAGCAAATAATGGGGCAGATGGGTTACCTAATTCCTACGAGAAAGAAGATTCTAAAGCAATTAAAATATATGATGCACAAGTTGGAAATGTCAAAATTACTAGCACCAAAATAGATAACAAAGAAATAGGCAATAAAGGTAATAGTAATATTGATAATAGATCAGTTACTGATCATCAAATGCATTATATAGACATTACTGCAGAGTATAACAATGGAAGCTCATTAAGTAAAGTTGTAAATAAGGATGAGAGTAAAGATAAAGATAAAGATAAAGATAAAGATAAAGATAAAGATAAAGATAAAGATAAGTGTCCTCCAACCCCTACACCTACAACTACAACTATTAAAGATAGATTAATGTATAAAGCTTATGCCACACATGATGGCGTATTTATGGCCCTTAACGATTATAGCCCAAATAACATTATACCTTTCTACCCCAAGAGTAAGGGTGCTTACAAAATACTTGTATTAGTAAAGGATTCCTTATCTGGTTCAGAAGAAGATAGACAAGAATATACCATAAACGTTAATTAAGATTAATCTATAAGATGGAAGATTGGAGTGCTGTAGGATGAAAAATAATAAAACCTCAAAGAAAAATATATTAATTGTAATAATTTCAATATCACTAACCTTAAATATATTATTTATAGGGCAAAACCTTAAAGTTAGTGCGCAAAACAAATCAATTATAAAAAATTACACAGAAAAACAAGCAGAGCTAAATACTAAGCTGACTGCCACAGATGCTGATTTGGAAAAAATCTTTGATAAGTATTATTCAGAAAGACTGCAAAAATTTATGGATCAGGATGACTTAATGTTTTTATCTCAAAGACAGTGGAATTATGCTTTTACTATGAATGGAGTAGGCATCGGAGAAAGCACTATTTATACTGAGGAGAA
The DNA here is from genome assembly GCA_021837545.1 of Bacillota bacterium. The sequence goes on from JAKBFR010000127.1 coordinate 4,336, forward strand.
AAATCTTAAGTTTGTATTGGCAGAATTTCAGAATATAGAAAAAATACTACCTCAGGATATTTTGAAAAAAGGTAGTGTAACAGGAGGAGATCCAAATGATAGCTTGGAAGCTCAGGTAAATATCAGTTCTTTAGCTAAATACAATAAATATGATGAGAATCAAGAGCAAGGTACACGTATATGTTATGAATTTAAAGATCTTCAGCCTGGAACAATAATTACATTGAAACTTAGTGAAGCCCTTAAGTACAGACTTAATTTAAAAGAAAATGTAATTGAAATTATAGTTAGATAAAACACAAAAAATCATAGGCTAGAAAATAGCTCTATGATTTTTTGCAAAAAAAAGTTGTACAAGCTTTCTCTTGGAAAGCATGTACAACTCTTTTAAGTTACCGTGAATTTTATTGCTTTATTTAGCTAAAACTAATTGTACTCCATATTTATTTTTAAAGTCTTCATCTTTACTTGTAGCACCAATAAAATAAGAACCTTTCAGAAAAGCAGTTATAGAAATTAATATAATAAGATCTTTAAATATTAAATTAATTTTCATAACATTTCTCCCTTCATGATAATACTATATTATTATGTTATTATTTTGCCCGAAAATAAAATTAAAAGACTATTGAATCATAGGGAATTAGCTAAAATATATACATGGTTATATTGTTAACTTCCAATGGATGTGAAAAATAAAATTACATAAAAACCCAAAAAAATTCACAAAACTACAAAAATATTGTATTATAATACATAATGAATTTGACTATTTAACAATTAGTAAGAGACTAACAAGGAGGATTTTATGAAGAAGGGATTTAGAATTAAATATTTAAGTTTTTTAATTGTATTTTTATTTATTTTTGTCTTATCTGGATGTGCTAGTAATATAGAAATTACTACTACCAATGTAACTAAAGAAAAACCACAAACAAGTAAGAACACAGAAAAAGTAGTTACTAAGGATAAAAATACTAATACAATCCAAAAGGAAAGTGAAAAAAACAATTCAGCTTTGAATGGTAATTTAAAAGTTCATTTTATAAATGTAGGACAAGCGGATAGTATTTTAATAGAGCAAGGCTCAAAGTATATGCTTATTGATGCCGGAAACAATGGTGACGGAAAACTAGTTAAAAACTATTTACTTAATGAAGGGATAACTAAATTAGATTATGTTATTGGAACTCATCCACATGAAGATCATATCGGAGGACTTGATTATGTAATTAATGATTTTAAAATAGGTAAAATATATTTGCCTAAAGTTACTTCTACTACAAAAACTTTTCAAGATGTAGTTACAGCAATGAAAAATAAGGGAATGAAAGCAACAGTACCAAAACCAGGAGAAACCTTCAATTTAGGTTCTGCAAAATGTACAATTTTGGCACCAAATGGTAGTGGTTATGAAGATTTAAATAATTACTCTGTTGTAGTAAAATTAGAATTTGGTAGTAATTCTTTCCTTTTTACAGGAGATGCGGAAGAAATATCAGAAAAAGAAATGCTTTCAAAGGGTTTTAATGTGAAAGCAGATTTGCTTAAGGTAGGTCATCATGGAAGTCGATCTTCTACTTCTGATGAATTTTTATCAAAAGTAAATCCAAAGTATGCAGTTATAAGCTGCGAGATAGGAAATGATTATGGTCATCCACATAAGGAAACCATGGATAAGTTAAAAAATAAAAACATACCAGTGTATAGAACAGATGAGCTGGGCACTATAATAGCCACTTCTGATGGGAAAACCATAACCTTTAATACAAAGCCAGGTAGTTATAAGGTAGGCACACGTTAATTATAAGAGGTTTGTTTGATTTAGATAAGAAGCTTATGCTGCTGAAAAGATAGAAGAGTTGATAGGTATTTTTAATATTTTTTTAGAGTGTACTTTTTGTTTAAGTACACTCTAAAAATTTTTTTGAACCTAAATAGAGATCATAGTCTTACTTAGGGATTTCAAGGTCGTTTGGAATCTTAAGGCCTGCCATTTTCATTAAGTATAAGGCATTTCTAGTGGTAGATACACCGGGGCGTAGTTTATAATCA
>JAKBFR010000021.1 GCA_021837545.1 Bacillota bacterium
GTTACATAAATATCCTACTAATGAAATGAATGATATTAAAGATTTATATGCAAATTATGCAGGTGCAGAAAGTAAAAACATTATTGTAGGAAATGGATCAGATGAAATGATAGAACTTGTTGTAAGCAATGTAATTACACAAGGAAAGAAAGCATTAAGCTTAGGACCTGATTTTGTAATGTATGATTTTTTTGTATCAAGATTTGGTGGAGAACTTAAAACATATGATATAGGTAAATCAATGAATTTTAATGTACTAAAATTTATTGAGGTTGGAAAAAAGGAAAATGTAGATTTAATTCTTTTCTCAAATCCTAATAATCCTACTGGAATCGGAATAGATTTAGAAAGTATAATTACTATATTAGAGGCCTTTAAAGATACAACAATTCTTGTAGATGAAGCGTACTATGAATTTTATGGAAAATCCATGATTCCATATATAAATAAGTATAAAAATTTAATTGTAACAAGAACTCTTTCCAAAGCCTGGGGACTTGCATCCTTAAGAGTTGGATTTCTAATAACGCATGAAGATAATATATGTGAATTATTAAATCATAAAATACCTTATACAGTATGCTCTTTTTCACAAAATTTAGCTTCAATTGTTTTGAGGTATCCAGAAAATGTTCGAAATAATGCAAAGCAAATAATTGAACAAAGAGAAGTATTGTATGAAAACCTTAAAGAGGTTGAAAAAAATGCAGCAATGAATATACAATTTTACCCATCTAAAGGGAATTTCATATATGGAAGAACAGCACATATACAAGCTCTTATAAAGGGTCTTGAAAATAATGGTATTATAATTAGAAATTTTGGTGATGATACTTTCAGAATTACGGTTGGATCACCTATGCAAAATAGAAAAGTAGTAGAGGGAATAAAGAAGATTTTTTGTATATAGATAGCAATTATAGATTTTAGGGGGTTAATATGTTAGATAGGTTTTCAAAAAAAGATAGAATAACGAAAGAAACTAGTATTAAATTAGAAATAAATTTAGATGGAACTGGAAATAGTGAAATAAATACTGGAGTTGGATTTTTTGATCACATGCTAACTCTATTTGCATTTCACAGTAAAACTGATTTAAAAGTGTTAGCCAAAGGAGATCTGGAGGTATGTGACCATCATACGATAGAAGATATTGGAATAACACTTGGAGAAGCGTTTAAAGAAGCCTTAGGAGATAAAGTAGGTATAAATAGGTATGGAACATTTTATGTTCCTATGGACGAAACCTTAGCTTTAGTATCATTAGATATAAGTAATAGACCTTTTTTAGTTTTTGATTGTGATTTTAAAAGAGAAAAAGTTGGAGAAATGGCTACTGAAATGGTAGTTGAGTTTTTTAGGGCTTTTGCTTTTAATGCTGGAATAACACTTCACTTAAAAGTTCTATATGGAGAAAATGATCATCATAAAATAGAAGCTTTATTTAAGGCCCTTGGAAGGGCTATTAAAGAAGCTAAATTTAGAAGTGATGAAAATGGAGTTCCATCAACTAAAGGAAAACTTTAAATTAGTTAAGAATTAAGAGTTATAGGTAAATTAAAAAATATTTGATAATTATTATAATAAAAAGTTAACAATTTAAAGTTAGTAATAAGTGGAATAAGAAGTTGTAAAAAATATTGTAGAAATTCTGCAAGAAAAGTGAGAATCGAAATTTCACATTTCGTTTTTCGAACTTCCTCTGCAAGAGATTTCCTCATCAATTGTTAACTGTTAATTGAATTAAAGGGGTGTGAAATGATAGTTATAATAGATTATGGAATGGGAAATTTAAGTAGTGTTAAGAATGCTCTTGATTTCCTTGGACTCGAAAGTAAAATCTCATATGATGAAGAAGATATAAGAAATGCTAAGGGATTAATATTGCCAGGAGTTGGAGCATTTCCTGATGCGATGGAGACTATAGAAAGATTGTCCTTAGATAAGATAATAAAAGAAGAAGTAGCTAAAGATAAGCCTCTTCTAGGAATATGCCTTGGTATGCAATTATTATTTGAAAATGGTTTTGAAGGACTTGAAAGAAAAGGACTTGGATTATTAAAAGGCAGTATTGTTAAGATGAAGGATGATAAAAAAAATAATATTAAGATTCCTCACATTGGGTGGAATAATTTAATATATAACAAAAAAGATGAATTGTTTAATTCTATAGAAGAAGGTAAATTTGTTTATTATGTACATTCATATTTTGTACAAGGCTATAATGATGATGATTTGGTAGCTTATAGTGAATACGGGGAAAATAAGATTCCAGGTGTGGTTAGATGCAAAAATGTTATGGGAGCTCAATTTCATCCTGAAAAGAGCGGAACTGTAGGTCTAGACATTTTGAAAAATTTTTGGGAGTTGATTAAATGATAATTTTACCAGCAATTGATATAATTGATGGCAAACCAGTAAGGTTATATCAAGGGGATTATAACAAGAAAGAGATAGTTGCAGAGGATGTTTTTGAGACAGCAAAATCTTTTGAAGATATGGGTGCAGAATATGTACATTTAGTAGATTTGGATGGAGCGAAGAGTGGAAGTAACCAAAATCATGAATTAGTAATAAAGATTGCTAAAATACTAAGAATTCCCGTAGAGCTAGGGGGAGGAATTCGTTCTTTTGAAACTATTAAATATCTATTAGATAATGGAGTATCAAGAGTGATTCTTGGAACTATAGCTATGGAAGATGAGGAGTTATTAAAAAAATCAATAGATACATATGGAGAAAAAGTTGCAGTTGGAATAGATTGCAAGGAGGGTAAAGTATATGGAAGAGGCTGGTTAGCTGGAAGTGATTTAGATTACATAGATTTTGCGAAAAAGATGGAAAGTGTTGGAGTTAAGAACGTAATAGTAACTGATATAAGTAAAGATGGAACTTTAGAAGGGCCTAATGTTGAAATGCTTAGAAAGTTAAAAGAAACTGTTGATATAAATATTACTGCATCAGGTGGAATTTGTAATATAGATAATATTAAGGAATTAATGGATATAGATTTATATGGAGCAATAACTGGCAAGGCAATATATGCGAAAACATTGTCTTTAGAGGAAGCAATAAAGATTTCAAGAGCGTAATGGAAAATAAAAGTATTAGTTATCAATGTTCAAAGTTCAATTATCAATAAAAGAACAAATTTTTTTTAAATTGAAAAAAATTAGAGTTACAAAGTTGTATGTGGCTTATTGTTTAGATTGATAATTGAGAATTGACAACTGAACATTGATAATTATAGAAAGGATGCTAAGATATGCATACAAAAAGAATTATTCCTTGTCTTGATGTAAAAGAAGGAAGAGTTGTCAAGGGCATTAATTTTGAAGGATTAGTTGATGTTGGTGACCCTGTTGCGCTTGCAGAACATTATAATAAGCAAGGTGCAGATGAATTGGTTTTTTTAGATATAACTGCAACTCATGAAGAACGAGGCATAATGGAGAAGGTTGTTAAAAGCGTTGCTGAAAAGATTTTTATTCCTTTTACTGTAGGTGGAGGACTAAGAACTTTAGAAGATATAAAGTCAATACTTAGAGCTGGCGCAGATAAAGTGAGTTTAAATTCAGCAGCAGTTAGAGATAAAAACCTTATAAAAGAAGGGGCATTTTATTTTGGTAACCAATGTATAGTATTAGCAGCAGATGCAAAGAAAAGAGCTGATAATACTGGCTGGAATGTAGTGATTAACGGTGGAAGAATTGATACTGGAATGGATTTGTTAAAGTGGGTTGAAGAAGCAACCTCGCTTGGTGCTGGAGAAATTCTATTAACTTCTATGGATGCAGATGGAACTAAAAAGGGCTTTGATTTAGAATTAACTAAAGCTGTAAGTGATATAACCAATGTTCCTGTAATTGCATCAGGAGGATGTGGATGCTTAGAAGATTTTTATGATGTGTTTGAGAATAACATAGCAGATGCAGCTCTTGCAGCTTCACTTTTTCATTATGGAGAATTGACAGTTGACGAAGTTAAACAATATTTAAGTAATAAAAATATTCCTGTACGTCTTTAAACAGTGAATTACAATGCCTAGGATATAAAAAATTAAAATTAAATTAGGTTGTTGAATAATTGAAATTTTTATAATAAAATTCTCTAAACCCTCATTTTTGGCGCATATTCTTCAGAATATATATGGTAATATTCTGAAGAATATATATTCTAATATTTTTCGGAATATTTATGGTAAACCATATTAAAATATGTTGTATTTAATTATATGTTTTAAGTAGTACTAATTTTATATTTATTTAACAAGCTAAATAAAATAATAAAAATACTTAAGTATTTACAGATAAAATACCGTTTTAGATAATATTGGAGATTTGGAAGGGGGAGTATATATGGAAATTTACGAAAGAGTAGATCAGGTTGATTTTGAAAAATGTAATGGGTTAGTTCCTACTATAATTCAAGATTATGAAACTAAAGAAGTTTTGATGCTTGCATATATGTCAAAAGAAAGTTTGAGCAAGACATTAGAAGGAGATACTACTTGGTTTTATAGCAGAAGTAGAAATGAACTTTGGAATAAAGGGGCAACGTCTGGACATTTTCAATATATCAAAGAAATAAAAATAGACTGTGATAATGATACAATTTTAATACTTGTAGAGCAAACAGGAGCAGCGTGCCATACAGGTAATAAAAGTTGCTTTTATAGAGAATTATAATCAGTTAACAGTTAACAGTTAACAGTTAACAATGACAATTGGGAACAAATTTCTTGGAAAGTTAAAAAATATTATTTTAGAAATATCTAAGACATTTAAATCAAAACTGTTAACTCTTAACTGAATAAAATTGGAGGAATAAAAAAATGAATGAAAATATAAGTGCTTTATATGATGTAATTTTAAAAAGAAAAACTGAAGGTGAAGAAGGTTCTTATACAAGGTACCTTTTTGAAAAAGGAACAGATAAAATATTAAAAAAAGTTGGAGAAGAGTGTACAGAAGTTATAATAAGCTGTAAAGAAGATAATAAGGAAGAACAAATCAATGAAATTTGTGATCTGACATATCATGTACTTGTTTTAATGGCTCAAATGGGAATTTCGGTTGAAGAAGTTTCGGAAGAACTTGAAAAGAGGAAAGATAAAATTAATAACTTTAAGGGTGAGAGAAAACCAGTAACAAATGTGTAGATAAATAAAAATTAAAGAATAAATTATGCTTTAAGCAAGTATATTCAAAGTATAGGTATTGCGTATTATTTGATAGGAATAATACGCAATACCTATTTTTAGATTATATTAAAAGGTAAATTTATATTGTTAATAAATAATCAATAGTGATAATTATATAGTTAAACAAGTATTATCTGACTATATAAAAAGGATGGGAATAGATAGGAAATAATAAAGATAGAATAAATTAATTATGATGGAGTTGTTGTAGTAAGCAAAGATATAAATGATGTACTATTAAAAGCAAGATATGTTGAAGAAGTAGCTGGAGTTTATTATAGAATACTGATGTTAAATAAATTTAAAGAACCTACAAGACCTACAATAGAAGGATTAATAGGATAATAAGGAAAATAATTTCAAATAAAATTTTATGTAAAACATGATATAATCACTAATATAAAGATGTTATTTAAAATATGATTGTAAAATTTAAAATAGTATCTTTTGTTTTTACATTACTTATGAAATAATGTAAATATAAGAAAACTTGCAGATTTAATTATACAGGTTTCCTTATGTTTATTTAAGAGTGTGAATAAATGAACATGTTATTGTGTGGTTATAAAATTTAAAAGTATTATATTATAAATTCTAATAGCATAGTTTTGTATATTTTGATTTTATAAGTATGAGTAGATAGGATATGTATAGATAAACAGGTACAAAGTTGTACTTATTCATAAATTAAATTGGTAATTTAAAAGTACTAATTGTCAATGATCAATTTTCAATTATTGACCATTGAGCATTGATAATTAATAATTAATCTCCAAGTATAAGTATGAGTTACAATGTGGGTGTCTATATTATAATAAATAAAAGTAAATAATATATGGATAGGAGAAAAAATAATGATTAAGATTTATAAAGAAGAACTATTAAAAAATACTATTGATTATGAAGGATACACAGAAAATATTTGCAAATTAACATTAGAAGAGTTGAAAGAAGAAGGATTGCTTCAATGTGGAGGATGCTGTTTGAAAGGCGAAAAAAATAAAAATAAGTGTAGTGGGTGTAAAGACAAGGGTAGTTGCAAAGAATAATATTATTGAGATAGAAATTTTATTTAATTATAAAATATAAAATAAATTGTAGATTTAAGGAAAAGAATAATATATAATAAATTTGTTTATTATAAAAATAAAGTGAGTGTTAGCTTCAGTTGAGTGTCATTAATAGTAATACAATTTTCTTCACCTGAAGTATAGAAAAACTTATACCCTCAGGGGGCACAATGTAACCTCAAGGGTAACAATGTCCAGGAACGTGCAGTGGTAATCTCCAAGTTAAGCAGAGAACCTAAATCTATGATTTGATTATGGTCGCTTACTTTTTGAGTACTTATTTGACTTTAGGAAGATGAGTTTCATAAATACGGAAGTGCTACGAATGCTAGATATCGGATAAAATAAAAAAAATTTGGGGGGGCCATCTTTGGGAAAGCCAAGTATTTTTAGTAGAGAATATGAAAAGAAAATGAAGAAAAGAAGAAGAAATGTTATGATAATTTCTTTAGCTATAGTATTAGCAATATCTGCACTAGTAATTAAAGTTGTGTGTAATCCTATAGATTACATGAATATTAAGCAAAATATACAAGCGTGGATTGATAGCGATACTGCTAATATTTCAGAACAAACTGAAACAATAAAAGAAGAAACAACAAATCAAGAAGAAACTATAGATGAGAATTCAGTAAAAGAAGAAGTCAAAAAGCCTTTAGAAGAATCAATTGATATTACTCTAGTCAGTGGGAATATTGCAAAAGCAATTTATGTAGATGATAATAATGGTGGAAAAGCATTTAAAACTTTAAATACTACGGATATTGGCGTAAGTTTTAATATTAGTCCATCAGGCAAGCAAATGATTGTAACAGATACTAATTCAGTAATTACTTTATACAATGTAGATAGAACTACTAAAATAATATCTAAGGATCAATATATTTCTAGTAGTGGAGCAGTCTTTACAAAAGAAGCTGCAATGCAATCAAATCCGCAATATTTATGGAACGTAAACCCAAAATTTATTAGTGAAGAAAAAATAATTTTCGCGAGCAATAGACCGTACTTTGGGAATGCAGTTCTTAATCAATATTTATGGATGACTGATATTCAAACTAATACAGATAAGGTATTCTGGGAATTAGTTGGAACCAATATAGATATTGGCGAAAAAGAAGAAAAAGGAATACGAATTACGATTGATGGCAAGATTTATTATATAGATGAAAATGGAAATTATGCTCAATAAATATAATATTAATAAATTATTTGATAAGATTTAGAGGTTTATGGTATAATGACTTAGTTAAATTAAGATGAACACTATTTTAGGAGGAAAGAATAAATGAAAGCTAAAGTGGAAAAAATAGAAACAAATGTGATAAAGTTAGAAATAAGGGTTGAAGCTGAAAAATTTGATGCAGCATTAACTAAGGCTTATAATAAAAACAAGGGCAGATACAACATACCAGGATTTAGAAAAGGGAAAGTTCCAATGGCAATGGTTAAAAAATTCTATGGAGTGGAAGCATTCTATGATGATGCTGTTAACTTTGCAATTGATGAATCATATCCAGTAGCATTAAGTGAAAATGATATAAGACCTGTAGATTATCCACAAGTTGATATAGTAGAATTAGGTGAAGGAAAAGAACTAGTTTATACTGCAACAGTTACTACTTATCCAGAAATAGAACTTGGAGAATACAAGGGATTGGATATAAAGAAAGCTGTATATGAAGTTGAAGATAGCGAAATAGAAAAGCAAATTACAGAAATGCAAGAAAAAAATGCTAGAATAGAAGTTAAAAAAGAAGGCAATATAGCTAAAGGCGATATAGCTATTATAGATTTTAAAGGATTCGTAGACGGAGTTGCTTTTGATGGCGGCGAAGGAACTGATTATTCCTTAGAAATAGGTTCAGGCACTTTCATTGATAACTTTGAAGAACAATTAATTGGTTTAGCAGTAGGTGAAAAGAAAGAAGTTAACGTTTCTTTCCCAGAATCTTATGGAAAAGAAGAATTAAACGGAAAACCAGCAATGTTTGAAGTTGAAATTAAATCAATTAAAGTTAAAGAATTACCAGAATTAGATGATGAATTTGCTAAAGATATATCAGCAGTTGATTCATTTGAAGAATTGAAAGAAAATCTTAAAAAGACATTAGCAAAAAATAATGATGAAAAAGCTGAAAGAGAATTTGAAGAAGCTGTTATTACTGCAATAATTGAAAATTCAAAGATGGATGTTCCAGAAATTATGGTAAGCAAAGAAATTGATGATATGATGAAGGACCTTGAAGGAAGATTAAAATATCAAGGATTGAGCTTAGATCAATACATGGAATTTACAGGAAATACAACTGAAAAAATGAGAGATTTCATGAAAGAAAATGCAGAAAGAAAAGTTAAAGCTGATTTAGTTCTTGAAGCAGTTTCTAAGGCAGAAGAAATTAAAGCTACTGAAGAACAATTAAATGCAAAAGCTTTAGAATTAGGAAAAATATATGGACCTAAAGATCCAGAAAAAATGGCTAAAATTTTACTTAAGTCTCAAAAAAATATGATTGAAAAAGATATAGTGATTGAAAATACTCTTAAATTTATAAAAGAAAATTGCAAATAATTTATTTTGAGATATAATATAGAATAAGTATATAAATTAACAAATTGCCAGAAAAAAAATTTTTTTCTGGCAATTTATTCAAATAATAATTAACAAACTAACAAAAAGAATATATAATTAAAATTAGATAAAAGTCTAATAGTAAAGGGAGGATTTAAATGAGCTTAGTACCAATGGTTGTAGAACAAACAAGTAGGGGAGAACGTTCCTATGATATATTTTCAAGACTGTTAAAAGAAAGAATAATTATGCTAAGTGGAGAAGTAAATGATGATACTGCTAATTTAATAGTAGCACAATTATTATTTCTAGAAAGTGAAGATCCAGATAAGGATATTTATTTATATATAAATAGTCCGGGTGGATCAATAACTTCAGGAATGGCCATTTACGATACTATGGAATATATTAAATGTGATGTATCAACAATCTGTATCGGAATGGCGGCTTCAATGGGAGCATTTTTGCTTACATGTGGAGCTAAAGGTAAGAGATATGCACTTCCAAATTCAGAAATAATGATACATCAACCGCTTGGTGGATTCCAAGGGCAAGCAACAGATTTTGAAATACATGCAAAGAGAATATTGAAGATTAAAGAATCTTTAAATAAGATCTTAAGTGCAAATACTGGTAAGCCTTTAGAAACAATCAAAGCAGATGTGGAAAGAGATAATTTCATGAGTGCAGATGAAGCTAAAGATTATGGGTTAGTAGATGATGTAATATCTACACACAAAATAGGAAAAGATAAATAAGAGAAAAAATTAAATTTATACGTTTTAAGTGAGGTGAGTATATGGCTAAATTTGATGAAAAGAAACAGTTAAAGTGTTCATTCTGTGGCAAAACTCAAGAACAAGTGAAAAGATTAATTGCAGGCCCAGGAGTATATATTTGTGATGAATGTATTGATTTATGTTCTGAAATTATAGCAGATGAATTTCAAGAAACTGTTGACTTTGATCCTAAAAGTATCCCAAAACCAAATGAAATTAAAGAATATTTAGATTCGTATGTTATTGGGCAAGAAAGAGCAAAAAAATCTTTAGCAGTAGCAGTTTATAATCATTACAAAAGAATTAATACTAAGAAAGAAGATATAGAAGTTGAATTGTCTAAAAGTAATATTTTACTACTCGGACCAACTGGTTCAGGTAAAACATTACTTGCTCAAACTTTAGCAAGATTCTTAAATGTACCTTTTGCAATAGCTGATGCGACAACATTGACAGAAGCTGGGTATGTTGGAGAAGATGTTGAGAATATTCTTCTTAAGTTAATTCAAAATGCAGATTATGATGTAGAAAAAGCTGAAAGAGGAATAATCTATATTGATGAAATAGATAAGATTGCAAGAAAATCTGAAAATCCATCTATTACTCGTGATGTATCAGGAGAAGGTGTACAACAAGCTCTACTAAAAATATTAGAGGGAACTGTTGCATCTGTTCCACCGCAAGGCGGAAGAAAACATCCTCATCAAGAGTTTATTCAAATAAATACTTCTAATATATTATTTATTTGTGGTGGAGCCTTTGATGGAGTTGATAAAATAATTGAAAATAGAACAACAAAGAGTTCTATGGGATTTGGAGCACAAATTCAATCTAAACATGAAAAAGATGTTGGAAGCTTGCTTAAGGAAATTATGCCAGCCGATTTATTGAAATTTGGTTTAATTCCCGAATTTGTTGGAAGACTTCCAATACTTGTTACATTAGAATCTTTAGATAAAGAAGCTTTAATTCAAATTTTAACTAAACCTAAAAATGCTCTTGTAAAGCAATATAAAAAATTATTTGAGCTAGATGACGTTAAGTTAGACTTTAATGAAAAATCTTTAGTTGCAATAGCGGAAGAAGCTATAACTAGACAAACCGGTGCTAGAGGTTTAAGAGCTATTATAGAAGATATAATGAATGAAGTAATGTATGATATCCCTTCTGATAAGAGTATAACCAAGGTTATAATAACTGAAGAAGCTATTAAAGATAAGAAAGAACCTACAATTGAAAGATTGGAAGATGGAAAAATTAGACCTACTTTAGTAAAAGCTAGAGCTAAAAAAGATATTGAATCTGCTTAGATTAATAGAAGATTAAAGAAGATAATAAGCAAAAGATGTGACTCGAATTTTTATTAATTAAGACTTATTATTCTTTGAATATGACTTATATAACCCCATCATTTAATTTATGTAAAAATAATTAAATGATGGGGTTATTTTCAATATTTTTTAAAATTAAGAATATATTTGTGAGCATAAGCAAATAATAGTAATAATAAAAATAGAAGGAGGAAAAGTATATTTAAATTAATAATAATAAAATATAGAAAAAATAGATAACATATTATTACTTATAAATATATTTAAAAAATATGACAAATATATTAATGATTTTCCAAATAGTAATTTTAATTCTCATGGTTTATGTCATGTTTAATTCAATCAATAAACCGCAAAAAAGTAGAAATATTGTAATTGATAGAGAGAATACAAAAGAACTAGATAATTTAAATAAACTTAGACAAATAAATTTAACAGAGCCTTTAACAGAAAAGAGTAGACCTTCAACCTTTGAAGAAATAATAGGCCAAGAAAAAGGTATAAAAGCATTAAAGGCTGCATTGTGTGGTCCAAATCCACAACATGTCATTATTTATGGACCACCAGGAGTAGGAAAAACAGCAGCAGCTAGGTTAGTATTAGAAGAAGCTAGAAAATCAAATTTGTCACCCTTTGCAGATAAAGCAAAATTTGTTGAATTAGATGCAACAACTTTAAGATTTGATGAACGCGGAATTGCAGACCCACTTATAGGTTCAGTGCACGATCCGATATATCAAGGAGCTGGTTCGCTCGGGGTAGCAGGGATTCCTCAACCCAAAGCAGGAGCAGTTACTAAAGCTCATGGAGGGCTTTTATTTCTAGATGAAATCGGTGAACTTCATCCAATTGAATTAAATAAACTTTTAAAAGTATTAGAAGATAGAAAAGTGTTTTTGGATAGTTCATATTATAGTTCAGAAGATGCTAATATGCCCAAATATATAAAGGAAGTATTTGAAAATGGGCTTCCAGCAGATTTTAGATTAATTGGAGCTACAACGAGATCTCCGCAGGATATAATACCCGCTATAAGATCAAGATGTGTTGAAATATTTTTTAGAGCTCTATTACCTGAAGAAATAAAGATTATTGCAATAAATTCTGTTAATAAAGTTGGACTAAAAATTATGAAAGAAGGAGTTGAAGAGGTAAGTAAGTATTGTACTAATGGTAGGGAAGTAATAAACTTAATACAATTAGCATCTGGGATTGCAATCAATGAGGATAGGAAAGAAATAACATTAGATGATATTAAGTGGGTATTAGAGAATGGTCAGTATAATAAGATAATATGCAATAAAATTTCATCTAAGTCTAAAATTGGAGTTGTTAATGGATTAGCGGTATATGGAGCCAATATAGGAATGTTAATGCCTCTTGAAGTTAGTTGTAAAAAGGTTAAGGAAAGAAGAGGAGAGCTAAAGATAACAGGAATAGTTGAAGAAGAAGAAATAACTAATAATAATAAAAAAATTAAAATGAAAAGTACTGCTTATTCATCTGTACAAAACGTATTGACTGCTTTAGATAATTTATTTGATTTATGCACTGATAAATATGATATACATGTAAATATTCCGGGGGGGATGCCAGTTGATGGCCCATCTGCAGGAATAAGTATTGCAACAGCCATATATAGTGCAATAACAAAGCAAAAAGTAAACAGATTTGTTGCAATGACAGGAGAAATAAGTATACTAGGATCTGTAAAAGCTATAGGAGGGGTAAAAGCAAAGATATCTGCAGCTTTTAAAGGCGGTGCACACGTTGTTATTATTCCGGAAGAAAATTATGATGAAGTATTAAATGAAATATGTGATATAGATATAATTTCAGTAAGAAATTTGAGAGATGTAATTAAAGTTGCAATAGAGGAGGAAAATATTATTAGTGAAAATGATAGAGAAATATTATCGGCTGAAGGGAATAGTATTTTAAAAAATTAAAGAAATTATTTCAAAAAATGTACAATGGACAATTAACTAGGGATTGTCCATTGTAAGTTTTATTACACACCTTTTCTTTTTAATATTAATATATATATGTTATAATAGGTAATTCAAAAGTGCAAATGATTTATTTTTACTTATTTTGTAAAAAGTATACTATAATAGTAAGTTTTTTATATTAAGAATCATTGAAAAAGTTATTTATTATGTGTATACTAGATAAGTCAAAATAAATAAGGTGATTATGATATGGGGGGAAATAGTAATATGAAAAAGTTATATACAATTCCACTAATTCCTTTAAGAGGATTAACTGTTTTTCCTAATGTAGTGGTACATTTTGATGTGGGAAGAGAAAAATCTACAGCAGCTATTGAACAAGCTATGTTAGATGAACAAGAAGTTTTTCTTGTGGGTCAAAAAAATTCTGTAGTAGAAGAACCTAATCAAGATGAAATCTATTCAATCGGAACTATATGTAAAATAAAGCAAATTCTTAAAATGTCAGATAATACTATTAGAGTTCTTGTAGAAGGTCAAGAAAGAGGTAAAATAGTTAAGTATATAGAGGATGAAGAGGATTATATAAAGGTTTCAGTAGAAAAATTAAGTAATAAAGTAGTTAATAATGAAGAATTAGATGCTTATGTTAAGTATTTAGATAAAGAATTTAAAAAATTATTAAAGCTTAATGAAGAGAATTATGGAGAAATTGTAAAATTAATAAATTCTTCAGAAGAACCAAGTAACTTCACAGATATGGTGGCTTCTTATGCTATTACGGATGAAAGGCTAAAGCAAGAAGTGTTAGAAACTGTTAACTTGACAAAAAGAATAGAGAAGGTCTTAGAACGAGTTAAAATAGAAATCTCTATAGCAAAAATTCAAAAAAAGATTTCTGATAAAGTCAAGAATACTGTTGCAAAGGAACAAAAGGAATTTTATTTAAGAGAACAGATAAGGGCAATTCAAGAAGAATTAGGAGACGATGATGAAGAAAAGAAAGAAATAGCAAAATATGAAGAAAGAATTGAGAAGGCAAAGCTTACTAAGGAAGTTAAAGATAAAGTTAGTTATGAATTATCAAGACTTAAAAATATGAGTGCTACATCATCTGAAGGTAATGTTATTAAAGGTTATTTAGATTGGATATTAGATATTTCTTGGGGTAAGTACACAAAGGAAAGTATTGATGTCACTAAAGCAAGAGAAATTTTAGATAATGAACATTATGGATTAGAAGATGTAAAAGATAGAATTATAGAGTATTTAGCTGTAAAGCAATTTAGTAAATCTCAAAAAAGTCCGATTCTTTGTCTAGTTGGTCCTCCAGGTGTCGGAAAAACATCTATAGCAAAATCTATAGCTCATGCTATTAATAGAAAGTATACGAGAATATCTCTTGGTGGAATGAAAGATGAAGCTGAAATTAGAGGTCATAGAAAGACGTATATTGGTGCTATTCCTGGAAGAATTGTTTATGCAATGAAGGAAGCAAAATCTATGAATCCACTTATGCTTTTTGATGAAATAGATAAGATTAATTCAAGCTATAATGGTGATCCGTCGGATGCCTTATTAGAAATATTGGATAGTGAACAAAACAAAGCATTTAGAGATAGTTATTTAGAGATTCCAATGAACTTGTCAAAGGTTACGTTTATAGCAACAGCAAATAGTTTAGAAACTATACCAAGACCACTGTTAGATAGAATGGAAGTTATAGAAGTATCAGGGTATACTTATGAAGAAAAGTTCCATATAGCTAAAAATCATTTATTAACTAAGATATTTAACGAACTAGATATATCAACTGATAAAATTAAAATAGAAGATTCTTCTATTAAAGAAGTTATAGAAGGATATACACGAGAATCTGGTGTTCGTGGATTAGAAAGAAAGTTAAGTTCACTTATAAGAAAAGCATTAGCAGAGATGCTAAAGCAAGGAAAAAAGGAATTTGATATAAATAATGATAAAATTGAAGAATTCTTAGGTAAGAGAATCTTTGATTTTGATAAAATTGATAAGGTGGATAAAGTTGGAGTGGTAACGGGAATGGCATGGACAGCCTATGGGGGAGATACTCTTCCTATTGAAGCTATGGTTATGTCAGGTACAGGCAAACTAGAACTTACAGGTAAGCTTGGAACTGTTATGCAAGAATCGGCAAAAACTGCGTATAGTTATGTTAGAGCTAATGCTGTTAAATTTGGAATTAATGAAGCTTTTTATAAAGAAAAAGATATTCACATTCATGCACCAGAAGGTGCTGTATCTAAAGATGGCCCATCGGCAGGTGTTACAATGGTAACAGCGCTTGTTTCGGCGTTATCAGGTAAAAAGGTTAAGCATAATGTAGCTATGACTGGAGAAGTCACATTAACAGGTAGAGTATTACCTATTGGAGGACTAAAGGAAAAGTCTTTAGCTGCATTTAGAGCTGGAGTAGATACTATAATAATTCCAAAGGAAAATGAGAAAGATATAGATAAGATACCAAATTCAATCAGGAAAAGTTTGAATATTATTTCTGCTAAAGAAGTAAATGAGGTATTAAAAAATGCGTTAATTGGAGAGGATACTAATGAGAATTAAACAGTCAGAATTTATTACCTCAGCAGTAAAAAGAGAGCAATATCCATTAGACAATAGAGTTGAAGTTGCTTTTGTTGGAAGATCTAATGTAGGAAAAAGTTCAATAATAAATTCGTTAACAAACAGAAAAAAATTAGCAAAAGTTAGTCAAACTCCTGGAAAAACAAGATTAGTCAATTTTTTTCTTATAAATAATGATTTTTATTTAGTGGATTTGCCTGGATATGGATATGCAAAAGTATCAAAATCTGAAAAAGACAGTTGGGGAAAAACAGTTGAGATGTATTTAACCAATAGAGAACAATTAAAAAGAGTTGTATTGCTTGTAGATTCAAGACATAAACCATCGGGTGATGATATAATGATGAATGAATGGTTTAGACATTTTGGATATAATGTTGTAGTTGTTGGAACAAAAAGTGATAAGCTTACAAAAAATGATTTGAAAAAGAGTGAAAAGGTGATAAAAGAAACATTAAAATTAAATGCAGAGGACAAGTTATACTTTTTTTCATCTTTAAATAGAAATGGAAGCGATGAGCTTATTGATAATCTTTTCTTAGAATTTGCAACTGATTTAGATTAAAAGATACTCAAAAATAAACAAGTCAGTATGCTAGTATATTTAAATTGATGTTTCCTTTCCTATAGCTAATGAAAATAGAAAAATTACCCCCTACAAGTTGTAGGGGGTAATTTTTCTATTAAAGATAGTTTTATTTATTAGAAATTACGCTTTAATAGTTAGTGATATATTTTTAAAAATTATATTTGTAATCTATCTATAATAAATGTGTCAAAAATTCTGAATGGGAATAATATATAATATAAAAAAGAAAAAAATATTTCCAAGGAGGAATAAATATGGAGATGAATGATATCCTAAATGGTTTAAATTCATGCGATGACGATTGTTGTGATTCAATGTCTGACAATTGTAGTTGTGGATCAAACTTCGGAGGACAAGGAAATGGATGTTTTCCGGGTGGTTTTGGTCAAGGAGCTGCTGGTGGATGTGGATTCGGAAGCTGGATTTGGATCTTATTAATATTGTTTTATTGTGGTTGTGGAAAAGGTAACTATGGAAGAGGCGGCAATCAATGTTGCTGTGAAAAAAAAGAAGAATGCGGTTGTAACAGAGGAAATTATGGTGGTGGAATATTAAGTAACTGTTCATCATACTTGTTTTTATTAGTAATATTATTCCTTTGCAATAGTGGTGGAAGATCTAACTTTGGCGGAGGATGTGGTTTAGGTGGATTCGGAGGCGGATCACCAATTGGTTGTGGAACTGGTTGTTAGTATCCAGAATTTTTAGGAAGGAGAGATAAATATGTCTAAGAAGAATAAATGTTGTTGTGAAAAGAAACATGATGATTGCTGTTGTAACGATTCGATGTCTAGTAGTTCTGGACTATTCGGAGGTGGTGGATGTACACCAATCTTATTTCTGCTAATAGCATGTGGATCAGGATTATTAAATTGTAATAAATCATATTTAATTATTTTACTATTCTTATTATGTGGCGGAAGTTTTTCTAAATTTTTAGGTTCTGGAAACGAAGGATCTAATTGTTGCTGTTAGGATAGTTGATAGAGGGCTTTATAAGCCCTCTAAAAAAATGTTCAAAAATATAAACATTTTTATATATAAATACATATATTAAAATGAGGCAATTATAATTGAGAGGATTAAAAAATGGCTAAGCATAAACATAGGGAACAAAATCCAATAATAAATGATAGCAATACTACTAATAATAGTAATACTAATAACAAAAATATCCCTTTTGGCATAGATCCCATGCAATTAATGGGATTATTAGGTGGAAATTTTGATATGAGTAATATGGGAAATATGTTATCCTCAATGAATACCGATGGATTCAATTTTGGAAATCTAGGTTCATTAGCTCAAATGATGGGTTTAAATTTAGATAATAATTTTCCACAAGGAAATATGAATAGTACAAATAACGATATTAATAAAAATATGTATTCAAATGTTAGTCGAAATATGAAATCAAATCCTAGTAACAATACGAGTTCGAAAAATACTGTAAGTTCAAATATTGATAAAAATAATAAAAAGAGTACTAATAATAAAAATGTTAATGATAATGATGAAAATTTAGACTTTTTAATGGCATTAAGGAGTTATGCTCATCCTGATAGAATACAGTTTATAGATAAAATTATAGAAGCATATAAAAGTGGAGAATTTATAGATATTTAAAACAAGGAATATGAAAGAAAATAATAAGTCAAAAACGTAAAGGAGATTATATCTTAAGACGAAATAAATTAGTACCCTGATTTATTGTTTTTTGAATATATCAAACCTTTAAATTAATTTTAAAAGTATGTATACAAAAACAAAATATGTCAATAATATTAATGTAATAGAGAAAATATTCTTTTACAATCTTAATGAATTATTAAGTGAAACTTGATCCCCATCTGAATATTAGTTGAACTTATACCCACAATAGGTACATTGTCCAGGAGCTTAGTACTACTTATCACCAATTTAAAAGGGTTGATTAGTAGCAGCTAGTTAGCGGATAGATGTTTACTTCATTAAGTAACCCCTCATCCCCCTTTAGGCCGCATTATGCGGCCTTTAAAAATTTATCTAATTTTTTGTATGTTATTAATTTTATAAGAAGAAGCATCTTTTTGTAAATCTATTAATAATATTAATTCAGTTTTATCATTTTCCCCACCTTTAATGCTACTTTTTTCAAAAGATAATCTCCATCGTATTAATGAAGGATCTCCCAAATCAGTCCATTTATAATCATAAAAAAAAGCATTTTGAAAGGAATAAGAATAATTTTCTTTATCTAAATTCCAAAGTAAAGATAAATTATCTTTATCAATTGAAGAATTAAAAATATCGGGGATATCATCAAGTACATAAGGAAGTTGAACTATGTCTATAAATTGTGTCACAGAATCTAATGATGGAAGAGTTGAATTTTCTTTGCTAGTATCTAAAGTTGCGTCATTAATAAGCATAAAACTATTTAATGAAGTAAGTCCTTCAGAAGAGGATATTGAATAACACTTAGGAGTCCTGGAATCTTTGCTGTCTAATATACCAAAAATATTATTATTATTAGAAAAAATTAAATCGAATTTTTTTTTATTCCAATGAAATACATAAGAAATACATTTGTTATTTTTTGAACCTTGAATTATAATTTCAGGTATACTGTCCCTAGAAATATCACTTAGAAGAACTTTTGGTTCCCAATGATTACTAGGGGTGAAAAGGAGTTTGTCATCAATTTGATTAGAAAGATAGAAATTATCATCAAAGCAATTTATAATAAAGTCAATTTTATTTTGAGAATTTAATATTTGTAGAGTGTCTTTTTTACCATCACCTGTTAAGTCAAATTGTGTATTCTCAGAAATGTTTATTGGAGATATAGTTTGAACATATTTAAATTTATTGGAAACAAAATAAAGGAGAGTTGCAATTAAAAAAAGTAAGAATACACTGAATAGCATATTTACTAAAAGTTTTTTCTTTATTATTAAGATTTTCATTATGTATCACCTCAATAAATTATATGTTAATATTTATGTTCATATTAATAATATAGAGGTGATAAAATAAAAAAACTATAACTTTAAATAAACATATATTTTTATAATATACATATATTTAAAATTATAGTTAAAAGATAATTTTTATTGACAATCGGTGCAATAACCATAAAAATAAACTTTATTAGAGATAATTTTATAATCAGTATGTTTCTCTGCTAAAGAATTGAGATTGTCAAGAGATAAATCTTTGAAATCATTAACTTTACCACAACCTAGGCACTGTAAATGAGGATGTGAAGAAGAATTTCCATCATATCTAAAATTACCTTCACCAACATTTATCTCCTGAATTAAACCAACATCAACTAATGTTTTTAGAGCTTTGTAAACCGTAGCTAAGCTCATAGTTGGATACTGAACATGAATATCTGTATATATAATATCAGCTGAAGGATGGGAAGTTGTATTTATTAGATAATTATATACTGCAAGTCTTTGAGGAGTTAATTTTAGCTTTTTTTCTTTAAAAATAGAAGCTATATAATCCATTTTAAATACCTCACTTATAATAGTTTTATGTAGAGATTATAGCATAAATATAAATAAATAGTCAATGAATTAATTAATATTATTTAGAAATAATAATTATCAATTAAATTTATTAGAAAATTTGAATAATCTGAATAATTTGAATAAAAAACATTGAATAGTAAAGAAAAGTCTGTTAAAATATAAACAAAGGCAGTATGTTAATTAATTAACATACTGTACAGATTAGAGTATGTTGTGAATAGTTACAATTAAAAAAGAAATATTAAATTTTATTCTAGGTTTCAAATTATATAACCTAGAATAAAAATAGAAGTATATAAATAACAAGGAGGCGTATTTTTGTGGGCAAATATAAAGTTGGAGATGAACTGATAGTAGTCAATGATCCAAATGAGGATATTACTAAACTAAAAGAATTAACCCAATTAACAGTTGATGGGGATTTTGCTCAAATAACTTGGGGAATAAAGATATTAGATGTTGAATACAATAAGCCAAATGTAACGTTAACTAATAAAAATGTTAAAGGTGAAAAAAATAAAGTTTTTTCCGAATGTAAAGATATAGAAAATTTTGATAAAGAAAAAGTTTTGGAAAAAGCACTACTCAGAGCGTTCCAAAATGAACTTATAAATATTTCTGTTTTTAAAAACCAATAAAGATGCTAAGTAATATAAAAACATAATTTTTATATTACAAAATTGATATCAAATTATAAAGATTATTAATCTGATTCGTAATTAAAAGATATTGTATTTTAATAAAAAATCTGTTAAAATGTAATTAAAGTATGAATGTTAAATTATTAACATTCATTGGGGATTATATAAATATAGTAGTAATTTTATTACAGATTGTAAATAATATAATCGATGGTATAGATATATAAATAATAAGGAGGCGTATTTTTATGTGCAAATATAAAGTTGGAGATGAATTAATACTAATAAAGGATCCAAGCAAAGATAATACTAAATTAAAGGAATTAACAAAATTAACAGTTGATGGTGATTTTGCTCAAATATCATGGGGAATAAAGATATTAGAAGTAGAATATGATAAGCCAAATGTAACTTTGACGTATAAAAATGCTAGAGGTGAAAAAAATAAAGTCTTTTCAGAATGTAAGGATATAGAAAATTTTGATAAAGAGAAGGTTTTGGAAAAAGCATTACTTAGAGCTTTCCAAAATGAGCTTATAAACATTTCTGTTTTTAAGAATAATTAGATCATTTAAGGAAGAGCACTCTATAAAAATGGGGAGCTCTTTTATTTTTTTGAAAATATACAATTATTATTGTAAAATCTTTACTTTCCATATTATATGTAATATAATGGAATTGTAAATTGTGAGGGTTATCTCATCGCTTGCATCCGTAATAATCCTACTCTTTTTAGAGGCAGATAAAGGTTGCACGCCATGAATGGGGTACCCCTTGTGGGTATAAGTTTGTATAAGTTTCAGATAGATAAAATTATATGTTATTATTAACAGAATTTTATTTGGAGCTAAGAGTCACTTCATGAATTATGAGAGATAAGAAAAGGATGGCGGGGTTTATGAGTAGGTGTCCATTTTGGTCAACAGCAATAGAAACGGTTGAATGCTATAGGGAATGTCCTATATTAGTAGGTGAATCATCAGAAGGGCAAGATGGTGAAAAGTGCATTTTTCAGGAGTGCATAGAATCAAGTAGTTTGAAATTTAGAGATAGTATAAAGGAAGATTATAGTTTTCTGAATTTATCCATGTATGAAGATGAGAAAATTATAAATATTAACTACTAAATACAAATAAATAGAGATTAGAATATCTTATTTAAGATATTCTAATCTCTATTTATTTTGGATTCTCATTTACACTTAATCTTGTAATTCATATGAAGATGTATATTTATGAAGTAAAGATTGTTTTAAAGCCCATAAGTTTTGAGACAAATCAACATAATAAGTATGAGGATTTTCAAATCTGAGTACTTCAGCCCAAAGTTTATCGGCTTCAATTTTTGAAAATTGTTTGATATCTAAAACACTAGGTGATTCATACATACATTTTCCACTTTTAAATATTTGTACTTGAAGGTCTTTAGTATAATAATTTTTAATTTTTTTTCTCTTCCAAGTATGAACAGGATCAAATAATACTAAAGGTTCAGCTTCATTAATATTTTCATCTCTTAAGGTAATTAAATCAGCCAATGCCTTATGGGAATTTTTATCAAAGATTCTTATTATTTTTTTAAAACCAGGATTAGTTATTTTTTCTTCATTTTCACTTATTTTTATTTTTGGAATTATTTCATTATTATTTTCTAATGCAACCAATTTATAAACACCACCGAAAACTGGTTCTGATTTTGCAGTTATAAGTCTTTCTCCAACTCCAAAAGAGTCAATACTGGCACCTTGCTCTAAAACGTCTTTTATAATATGTTCATCAAGAGAGTTGGAAATAACTATTTTACAATCCTCATAGCCAGCTTTATCTAACATTTCTCTGCATCTGCCTGTTAGATATGTAATATCACCAGAATCTATTCTTATACCTTTAGGTCTTTTGCCAAGTGGTTTTAAAATTTCATCAAATACTTTTATTGCATTTGGAATCCCTGACTTTACAACATTATAAGTATCAATTAGCAATACACAGTCATCTGGATAGATTTCAGCCCAAGCTTTAAAAGAATCATATTCAGTATCATATAATTGAACCCAGCTATGTGCCATGGTACCTACAGCAGGGATGTTAAACATTCTATCTGATATAGTACAAGCTGTTGAACTGCAACCGCCAATGATAGCAGCTCTGGCACCGTAAATTGCACCATCATATCCTTGAGCGCGTCTTGAACCGAATTCCATTACAGGACGACCTTCAGCAGCTCTACAGATTCTATTGGCTTTTGTAGCAATTAAAGTTTGATGATTTATAGTTAAAAGAATCATTGTCTCAAGAAATTGTGCTTGAATTACAGGTCCACGAACTGTTACAAGTGGTTCGTTTGGGAATACTGGGTTTCCTTCAGGAACTGCCCAAACGTCACAACTAAATTTAAAGTTCTTTAGATATTCAAGAAATTCTTCAGAAAAAGTATTTTTATTTCTTAAATAAGTAATATCATTTTCTGTAAATTTTAGAGCTTTTAAGTATTCTATTAACTGCTCAACACCAGCCATTATACAATAGCCGCCTTCATCAGGAATTCTTCTGAAAAACATGTCAAAATAAGCTATTTTGTCTTGAAGTCCTTTGTCAAAATAACCATTCCCCATAGTTAATTCATAAAAATCAACTAGCATTGTTAAGTTTCTTTCATCTTTTACATTGAAACTAGATTTATTATTCATAATAATCTCCTTTGAATAAAATATATAAAATAATTTCTCTTTAATAATAGATATATAATTTTATTATAAATAAAAACATATAAAACTATTGTACAACTATAATTCTTTGATTACAATATAGTTGATTATAACTTAAAGTTTGACATATATTAAAATTTTTAATATAGAAATCATAATATTCAAAATTTCAAGTTGAATTGAGAAATTATACACATAGGAAAAAAGCAAAAAGTGCAACCAAGAACTTAAAAAAATTAAAAAAATTTACAGTTCAGAATTTTATTTAGAAATAGTAATTATGGGTAGAATTTAAGGTGAATTTAGATAATTTAGATATGAGTAAGAACTAAGGTATATTCAAGAAAATTAAAATTTAACATAATTAAAATGAAAATAAGCATATGAAAGAAAATAACAAGTTAAAGATGCTATGTATATTTTGCATCACATAAAATACAATAACATGTTGGACTGTTATTTTTGAATGTTCCTAAGTGAAAAGAAAGAAGGATTTAAATCGTGGGGTACAACCTTGACAAATATCAGATAAGTTCAGTACAAGCAGAAGAAAAAAATGCTTTAATAGTTGCAGCGCCAGGTTCTGGTAAGACAACTGTTATAATAAACAAAGTTAATCATTTAGTAGAAAATAAAAAAGTTTCTAATGGAAATATAATAGTAATAACTTTTACAAAAGCTGCAGCTCAAAATATGAAAAAGAGATATCAAGATGCTTTTAATAAAAATATATCTCCATTCTTTGGCACATTCCATGGCTTATTTTATAAGATACTTTTAAGGTGTGGGGAAATCATAGACATAATAGAAGGTGGTATTGCTCATAAAATAGTTAGCAATGTTTTAAGTAAATATTTTGATGAAGTTAATGAAGATAAAATAAAAGAGGCAATAAATAATATTTCTTTATATAAAACCTCTAGAGCTTCATTAAGTGAATTCAAACCAACTCTTACAAAAGAAATTTTTGAGGAAGCTTTAGAAAAATATGAAGGATATAAAAAAGAACATAATAAAAGAGATTTTGATGATTTAGCTATAGAGGTATTACAATTGCTTAAAAATGATAAAAATATGCTTTCAACCTATAGAAAATTATTTAAATATGTATTAGTAGATGAATTTCAAGATTGTGATGAAATGCAAATTGACTTTTTAAAGTTAATAAATGATGGAGAAAATAATAGCCTTTTTGCAGTTGGAGATGAGGATCAGTGCATTTATTCTTTTAGAGGCTCAAAGCCTGAATATATGGTTAGTTTTGATAAGATATTTAAAAGTGGTAAAAAATATTACTTATCAATTAATTATAGAAGCAAAATGAATATAGTTGATAAATCAAAAGATGTAATAAGCTTCAATAAAAAAAGAAACAATAAAGAAATAAAGTGGAATAAAGATAGTGACGGAATAATTAAGTGGTTTAGCCCTTATAATGAGAAAATGCAGGCTGAAAGCTTAACAGATATAATTATGGGAAATAAAAAGCTGGGTATTTCTTATGAAGACAATGCAGTATTATATAGAACCAATATGGAGTCTATGACAATGATAGACGTTTTAACAAAAAGAAAGATTCCATTTACATTGCTAGATAGAGAATATAATTTCTTTGAACACTTTATATGTAGAGATTTAATTGCATATTTAAAATTATCAATTAATCAATTTGACATAAACAGTTTTTTACAAATAATAAATAAACCTTTTAGATATATAAGTAAAAGTAATATTGCGTACATTAAGAATTATGTACAAGAAGAAAATCCATTTACAATATTAATTGATAAAAAAGACACACCACCTTTTCAAAAGAAAAAACTTGATGACTTAAGGAAAGATATTAATTACTTAAATAAAATTTCATTATCATCTGCAATTGCATATATAGTTATGGATTTAGGCTATATAGATCACTTAAAAGGATATGCTCAAAAATTCAACCAAAGTAGCGATGATTTAGAAGACATAATAGAAGAATTTAAATTATCAGCAGAAAGCTTTAAAACTATTTTTGAATTTTTGCAACATATCGAAGATATAAAACAAACTATAGAAGAGAGTAAGAAAAAAACAAAAAGAGAAGGCGTTATCTTAAGTACTATACATGGAGTTAAAGGCATGGAGTTTAAAAACGTATATGTGATAAACTGCGTAGAAGAAACAATACCGCATGCCTCAAGCATAAAAGAGAACATAGAAGAAGAACGTAGACTATTCTATGTTGGAATAACAAGAGCAATAGATGAACTTTATTTATTTTCTCCAAGAAATAGAAAAGGGCAATTTAAGGATGTTTCAAGATTCATTGTTGAAGGGAAGCTAAATGATATGCCTGTGGAGACCTATGGCTATGAGGTTGGAGATAAAGTGGCTCATAAGTCTTATGGTATGGGAGAGATAGAGGAACTTAAAGAGGATAAAATAACAATAAGTTTTGATAATACTCTTAGGAGCTTTTCTTTGAAGGTATTGCTAGATAATAATTTGATACAGAAGGTAGAATTAATCTGAGAACATTTTTGACATATTGTTTTAATGGAGAATATTTATAAAAGTTTGATGTAAAAATACCAAGTTTCTTATTAAAAAAGAAACTTGTATATATCGAAGTTGGATAAAGATAAATAATACACACATATAAAAAAGTATATACTGCTCTCTGTATATACCTTTTTTGTATGTGGAAGACTAAAATAGGTGTAAATATTCAAACCAAAGGGGAAGGGCACAGTAGTGATAGAATCAGATTATATAGAAACAAAAAATAGTTTACTGCTGGTGCAATAAATAATTAAAATACTGGTTAAAAATTATAGATATATTAGATGGATACATGCTATGATGCTTTAGATATTTAAGAGTTCTTATTTGTCTTAGATTTTTCTGAAACGAAGTCCAAGATTAACTGTCTATGATGTGTTTTTATATCAGTATATTTATAAGAAACTTTATAATGATTGGAATCATCGGCGTGGTCTGTTCTTACCTTTTCACATAGTGTGATAACTTTTTCTTTTTTTAATGATAGAGATACTAGTGCGAATTTACTATCTGTTTCATTTTTTGAAATAACGAAATATATACCTCCGGCGCTAATATTTACTGTATAAGCTTTTTTAAAAGACCTAAAATACTTTGCTTCAACATCATTTAAATTTAGGTAATTTGCTTCACTTGGAAGTAATGAATACTCTATACCCATAACAATAGGAAGTCTTTCAAATTCTCTTCGGTCAATAATCAATATAATGGTAGGTATACTAATTATCACGGCTTGTTCAAAATCATTTTGAGTACAACCAAGTATAATGGAAGTACATTTTATAGCTTCGCGATCATGAATAAAAATTAAATTGATGGATTTACCTTTATTTAACAATATAAAATCATCTTGTGTAGTACTTATTGTAATACCTAAATATTCACTAGATATTTTTTTTATTATTCCATCAACTAAAGTTTTATTAGAAGTAATAAACTTAACTATATCATTTTCTTTAATAATATTTATATCGAGAATCCCCATTAGCAATACCTCTTTCTATATTAAGTAAAATTAGTATGGATTATTAAATGTAAGATATGAAGAATTAATACAAAAAATAATATTTAGATAATTTATACTTCACACTTTTATAAGAAATATTCAATATATTACTTATAATATCATATTTTGAATATTGCTAAAAAACAAAAATTAACATTTTTATTATTAAGGATAAATGTAGAAATAGAAGGAATAGAAGAAATAAAATATTAAATCATAAGGCTTACGCGATGTGGAGATACAAGAATTACAACTACAATAACCAAAAAACGGAGAAAGAGTTATAGGAACTAAGATTGATCCTAAGATTACAGAAATCGTACTTAAGAATAATACATATTATGGGCAAACAGATATTCTTGGGACAAAATAATAAGGTGATTGGAGTATACAACGAGTGTTGAATTGTTTAGAAGGTTATATAGAGCACCTGAAATTTAGAAAAAGACCATACTGTGTCCAGTACAGTCTTGAATTTAATTGGTGCAGATGAACCTCATCATACTTACATACGAAAAGTCTAAGTTACTTATTATACGATTCACCTTTTATTAATTTAATTTAAACCTGAAAGGCATTAACTGCAACTCTAAGCTTTTCTGCAAGACTATTTAAGTCTTGAGTATGTGTAGCTATTTGATTTATACTTGCTAGTTGCTGCTCAGTTGTAGCAGAAACCTGCTCAGTAGCAGCCGAATTTTCTTCTGTTGAAGCTGAAAGAGTTTCTAAAACTTCAACTATCTCATTTTTTTCATTTTCCATTTCAAGGCTGTAAATTTTTATGTTTCTCATATCTTCTGTAATCTTTTCTATAGATTTTAGTATCTCAACAAATATATTTTTAGCTTCTATTACAGATTTGTTTTGTTCTTTAGCTATTGCCTTTCCATCTTCTATAGCTTTGACAGCAGCTTTTGATCTATCTTGTATTCCACTGATGAGCTCTTTAACTTTTGCAGCAGATACAGAAGATTGAGAAGCTAAATTTCTCACTTCATCAGCAACGACAGCGAACCCTTTTCCTTGCTCACCAGCCCTGGCAGCCTCTATAGCAGCATTTAAAGCCAATAAGTTAGTTTGCTCTGAAATTTGGCTTATTGCTTCAGTAATAGCTCCAATTTCAACAGAATTTTTATCGACTTCCATTATTATATCACTAGTCTTTTCAGTAGCCTTGTTGTTTTCAAGTGATTTTTCTGAAAGCAGTTCAATTGCCTTTAGACCTCTACTACCTATGTTAGTTGTTTCAACTGCAACATCGTTAGTTTTTATAGTTAATTGTGTAACTAGAGCTATCCTCTCTGCTAAATTTTTAACTCTTATAACTCCATTTTCAGTTTCTTTAGCCTGCTGGCTTGAACATTCAGCAATCTCTCCGACGGAAGCTACTACTTCATTAATAGAAGATGTACTTTCATTAACAATATTCTCTAACATCTGAGAGGAGTTAAAAACAACATTAACTGAATTTTTTACTGAACTTATAAATTGGTTAACGTTATTAACCATGATATTAAAAGAATCATTCAAATTACCAATTTCATCTTTGTTTTTGATTTGAATAGTTTCAATATTCAAATTACCGGAAGCTACATTATCAACTGCATTACTGATTTCTTTAATTGGAGCAGATATATGTTTGGCAAAAAGTACAATTACTGCAGAACCTAAAAGAATTACTGCTAATAATACAATAAGAGTATTAACAAGAATCTTATTTGAACCAACATTAAAATCATTCATATAAGTTCCAGCACAAACCACCCAACCCCAATTAGGATCAGCTTTTTGGTAAGTTATTTTATCTGCAACTTGATCTGAATTAGGAAGCGTCCACCAATAAGTTAAATACCCTCCACCGGCGTTTGCTATTTTGATTTGATCCTTAACAAACAAGGAACCATTTTTTTTATCCTTAGAATCTAATACATTTTTGCCTTCTAAAGTTGGATGAACTGCTTCAACGCCTTCTTGAGTATAGGCTAATAAATAACCACTTTTTCCTAAACTCAAATTTTTGTTAATTGATCTTGTACCATCTGTTTGCTTTTTACTAAGCATATATTCTCTAACTTTTTCTTGAGCATCATCAAGAGTTAGTTTTCCTTGATCTACAAGTTTTTGATTATCGTCAATTACTTGCAATGTCATTTCTACACTATTTTTTAATAAAATCTTTCCGCTGTTTTCAAGTTCAGTTTTGGCCACATAATAACTTACTAACCCTAGTATGAGTACAGGTATAATTAACAGTAGTCCCATTACTAAAACGAGTTTCTTTTTTATTGGTAAGCCTCTAGTTTTTTTTAGTGATTTTTTCATTATTTGCATTCCCCCCCAGATATAGTAGTTATGCTTTTATTATCGAAGTGTAACATGTTAACTTAATAGCTCGTGGTCGAATATTGCAGAAAGATATCAATTTAAGGGATATTTACAATTTAGTTATAATATCTTAATGATACTATTTTGTTATATATATTA
>JAKBFR010000128.1 GCA_021837545.1 Bacillota bacterium
AGATGAAATTATTGTTCTTGGTAAGGAAGGAATAATAGAACAAGGAACTCATGAAGAACTAATGGAGAAACAAGGTGAGTATAGTAAATTACATAAATTAGCAACCGTATAAGACTCGTAATTATGCGTATAATCCGCCGAAATAAGGGCGCATGCATTTGTTACAGTTACTGAAGATTTTGATGGGTGATTCTAAGATCACAAGTTGTGCCCAAAATGCTTGCTTCAAAGGCAAGCTTTGAACAAGCATTTTGGAACAACTTATAATCTAAGAATCACAGCCATCAAAATCTTCTAATGTAACATTACACAAAAGCATGCCCCCTTATTTCTACTTTGGGATATATATGCAAAGTAGAAGTCATGATATGCTTGGAATTATATTCAATAGTTACTACACATATGCATATATCTAAACAGAGAAATATGTATCTAATTTCAGCAGAGTGTCTGAATAAGTTTAGTTTTTAATTTGGTATATACATATAGATAACTATAGTAGAATATTTAATTTATTCCAAGAAAATTTTTAAGCAAAATCAGGTTTTATCAAGATGAATAAGTAAAACTTTAAGCCTGATTCTATAGATAAACAGGTGCAAAGTTTTACTTATTAATATTAATAAAGCTAGATATCACCTAATAATTTTCAATGTATAAGCGTATTTTATACGTTGGTTATCTATATATATACCCACTTTCTAAGTTATACTTATACTATGAAAATATACTAAAACTAGAAATGAAGGTCATGCTTTTGTGGAAGTGTTACTATTTCGGATTTAGCTGTCGATATTTCTTTAGTAGAAGTTGTTCCATTTTGAAGTGAGAGTCCAAATTTTATATTTGGATTCTCGAACTTCCTCAGCGAACGCATGTGAGTCGAGTTTCCTTTACCCCCGAGCTTGCCTTGGGAGCATGCAGAAATGGGTACAACTTCTGCTATTAGAAATTCACAGCTAAATCCTCACGTAACCTGAACAAATTCATGACCTTTATTTCGGGGAAGTATCTGCATAAGTGCGATTTTCACTGAGGATGTCTATACATTGAAATTACTTTTTCAAGGCATTAAGCAATTCAACTTTTTTATATATAGTAGAAACATCAACTTTAATTTCCATAGCTTCACTGAGTTTATTATGTAATTCAGTTTCAGCAATATTTTTGTCATAATCAGAATGGTTTGAGTTGTTGTTATTAAATTTTGATTGAACTAATCTTAAATTCTCTTCACTTTTTAATCTTAACTTATTCTCTAATTCGTTAGAGAACGGTACTGAAGCATCGTTTGATAAATTGTGTGAAATAGATGAGTGTAAAGTATCATCAAATGAATCAGAAGGTTTTTGTTTTTTACGAGGTGGAACGGGTAGCTTAGTATAAGGTCTTTTGCTTATTCTATTATCAACAGTAGAACTATTTACACTGTTTACAACATATTGACTATCAGATATTATTCTATTATCATACATACTTATCACTCCTTTAAGTAGAGAACCACAATCTGTGATTTTGTGTGAATCAGTTAAGCAGACATCCAAATCTGTGATTTGATGATGGTCGCTTACTCTGTGAGTACTCAGCGAACGAATGTGAGTCGAGTTTCCTTTAAGTAGGGAACCAAAATCTATGATTTTGTGTGAATCACTTACTCAGCGAACGAATGTGAGTCGAGTTTCCTTTATAATCAAAAACTAATACTTTGAATATTGAATTTAATATCTTATTTATATATTCGTATGATTTCTATAATAGTTTACAAAATGTAAGATAAATATTACTTGAATCCTTATATTTATATGAATAGTAAATTTGAATATGATAAAAGAATTTAAAATTAAATTCATATTAGGTATATTGATATATGTATTTTATATACCTAATATGAAAAAAATAGGGTAGAATCATTTTTAACAAATGATTCTACCCTATTTTTTTATTAATTTGTATCTATTATTCTACTTCGTACATCCAACCTTCAGGTGCTTCAACATCACCAAGTTGAATTCCATAAAGTGTATCATACAATTTTTTAATTACTGGACCAACTTCAGTTTCGCTATGGAATATGTGTCTTGCACCTTTATAATCAATAGCACCAATTGGAGTTATTACAGCAGCAGTACCGCATGCTCCAGCTTCGGCAAATTCATCTAAATTATTAACAAAAACATCTCTTTCATAAACTGGCATTTTTAAATAATGTTCAGCAAGATAAAGTAAAGAGTATTTTGTTATACTTGGTAAAATTGAAGATGAGTTCGGTGTTATGAATTCACCTTTTTTAGTTATTCCAATAAAGTTTGCCGCACCAACTTCATCAATTTTTGTATGAGTAGCAGGATCTAAGTAAATACAATCAGCATATCCACCTTCTGCAGCCTTTTTATGAGATTGCAGTGATGCAGCATAGTTACCACCAACTTTTTGTTTGCCAGTACCATGAGGAGCGGCTCTATCAAATTCCTCTTCAACAATAAAATTACATGGTTTTAAACCACCTGAAAAATATGGGCCTACTGGCATACAGAATACTGTAAATATATATTCTGATGCAGGTTTTACACCAATATTATCTCCAACGCCCATAATAACAGGCCTAATATATAAAGTAGCACCAGTGCCATATGGTGGCACATATTTTTCATTGGCTTTTACAACTTGTTTAACAGCATCAATAAATTTTTCTTCAGGAATATTTGGCATAAGTAATTTATCACAACTTTCATTCATACGAGCTGCATTTCTGTCAGGTCTAAATAATTGGATTTTACCTTCCTTTGTTGTATATGCCTTAAGTCCTTCAAAAGAACTTTGACCATAGTGAAGAACAGTAGAAGCTTCACTCATATGAAGAGTATTATCTTCAGTAAGTTTTCCGTCGTCCCATTGCCCATCTTTCCAAACTGAAATGTAACGAAGATCCGTTTTTATATAATTAAATCCTAATTTACCCCAGTCTATATCAGCTTTTTTCCCCATTTTTTATTCCTCCATATCTATACAGGCTTTGGCTTACTATTTTTTTGCCTTATTGCCATGTTTATTAATAACATCTATTTTAGCACTATTGAGAAAGAAATTCCACAATTCATCATAAAAAGTAGAACCTTATTGTTAGATTATTAAGTTTGTACAAGAAAAAATTAAGAATTAATAATAAGTGTTGAAAAATTATTATTAAATAGATGAGAAACTTTAAGTTATATTTATACATTTAATTAAAGTGATAATTTTAAATTATTAATTGTCAATACTCAATGTTCAATGCTCAATTGTTAACCATTAAATTGGTAATTGACAATTGGTCATTGAACATTGATAATTAAATTTTCAAAATCTATTTCCAACAAGGTTCAGCATCAGAAGGCATTCTGAAATCTCCTCTAGGACTTAAAGAAATACTTCCAACCTTTGGCCCATCAGGAAGAGCACTTCGCTTAAATTGTTGAGTGAAGAATCTAAACATAAATTTATCTAACCATTTTTCTATTTCTTCTTCAGAATAATCATCTTTAAAAGCAACTTTAGCTAAGAAAAATATCCTTTCTTTTATAGAACCATGTTTTATAAAATGATATAAGAAGAAATCATGAAGTTCGTAAGGACCAACAATATCTTCTGTCTTTTGAGATATTTCTCCATTTTTATCTTTTGGCAATAATTCGGGACTAACAGGGGTATCTAATATATCCATAAGTGTATCGCAAACAACTTCAGTAGACTCATTTTCAGCTACATATTTTACTAAATATCTAACTAGAGTCTTAGGTATAGAAGGATTTACAGAATACATTGACATATGGTCTCCATTATAAGTGCACCAACCTAGGGCAAGCTCTGACAAATCACCGGTGCCTATTAAAAGTCCATTTTCTTTATTGGCAAGATCCATTAATATTTGAGTTCTTTCTCTTGCTTGAACATTTTCATAAGTAACATCATGAATATTTTTATCATGACCAATATCTTCGAAATGTTGAAGACAAGCTTTGACTATGCTTATTTCTCTAAGGTCTGTTCCAAGTTCTTTGCATAAATCAATAGCATTATTATAAGTTCTATCAGTTGTACCAAAACCAGGCATGGTAATAGTTACTATATTCTTTTTATCTAAATTAAGCAATTCGAATGTTTTAACTATTACTAGTAATGCTAGTGTTGAATCTAATCCGCCTGAAATTCCAATCACTGCTTTTTTTGATTTAGTATGTTCTAATCTTTTAGCGAGGCTTGCTGATTGTATATTGAATATTTCTTTACATCTTAGTTCTCTTTCTTTTTCAAAAGAAGGAACAAATGGATGTTTATCTATATATCTATCAAAATTTTTAATAGATGTATCACTAAATTCAAAGTTAATTAGAGTAGGTTTTTTATTTATAAATTTAGATGAATCTCTAAAACTAAGATTTTTCATTCTTTCAGCTTTTAGTTTAAAAACATCAACTAAAGAAGATATTACTTCATTATCTCGTTGGAATCTATTATTTTCTTTCAATAATGAACCATTTTCACTTATTAGCAAATGACCACTAAATAATACATCAGTAGTAGATTCATGAACTCCAGCAGAAGAATATATGTAGCTACACATTGTTCTAGCACTTTGATTTGAGATAAGGCTTTTTCTATAATCCATTTTACTTACGAGTTCGTTTGATGCTGAAAGATTCCCAATTATATGAGCACCCATAAGAGAAAGATAAGAACTAGGTGGAATTGTTACCCATAAGTCTTCACAAATTTCAACTCCGAAGTTAGCAATGTTGGATGAAAAAATTAAATTTGTACCAAAAGGCACATCTTTTTGAAAAGGTAAGTTTATGATTTCATTTTCTATAGAAAGTCCTTCACTAAACCATCTTTTTTCATAAAATTCACTGTAATTTGGAAGATATGATTTTGGAACTATTCCGAGTACTCTTCCTTTAAATAATAAAAAGGCACAATTATATAAAAAACTGCCAGAAAGAAGTGGCGCACCAACTGCAATTAAAATATCACTATCTGTAGTATCATTTAAGATTTGATTAATACCATCTAAAGATTTATTTATTAAATATTCTTGTAAAAATAAATCCCCACAAGTATAAGATGTAATGCAGAGCTCAGGAAAAACTATAAATTTATTTCCCTTATCCCTAGCATCATTTATGCATAGTAGAATATTTTCAACATTATAGTCAACGTCAGCAACCCTAGTCTTAGGACAAGCAGAAGCAACTTTAATAAAATCCATTTGATCACTCCTTATAATAAGATTTCATATGAGTTTCTTTAATAGGTTATATAGGTAGAATATATAACATTACAATAATTAAATGCTTTTATAAATATATTTTGATTAATAAACAAAAATATATCCTAATTATTATAAACTAAATATAAATGAAATCAAATCAGAATAAATAATATAATATTAAAATTGGAGGGAGCAGGGAGACTTGTTCTCTCTTGTTTTTTAAAAAAAGTAATGTTTAACAGACTGGTTTTTATGGAATAAAT
This sequence comes from Bacillota bacterium, assembly GCA_021837545.1. Next base: position 5,512 of record JAKBFR010000128.1, read on the forward strand.
ATATTATATAAGATACAATATTACAAAGAAAACACAGTAAGTGAGATTGAAAGTAATAAAAATATATTCGATATAAGATACAATAGTACAAAGAAAACTCGACTCATATGTATTTGTTAAGTAAGTTCAAAGAGTAAAATGAACTTGATATTTATAAAATACATCTAAGAATGGAGGAAATATAAACAAATATGAAAGATAAAGATTTTAAAGAAGAAAGAGTTATACTTAATCAAAAAAATAAGCTTATAAAAATGGAAAATAAGATTTTAAATAAAAGGGAAAATATTTATATAAAAAATAAGATAGTAAAAGTAAAAGAAAAACTAGAAGAAAAGATTCCGGCTAAAATGATGGACACATTTCAAAAAGCTTTTGAAAAAGGATTTTATTATGTCTTTGAAAAGGGAACTGGAATAATAGAAAAGAGTTATAATTCAGAGAAATTAAGAAGTGAAGCAGATATAAATGAATATATATTATCTAAACAAATAAATAATAAGAATATAAACAGAATAGATAAAAATGCAAGAAAAAGTGCGTTTATAAACAAAAGTATAACAACTGTAGAAGGAATAGGATTCGGAGTACTGGGAATAGGGCTTCCAGATATACCAGTTTTTATAGGAATAATCTTAAAAACTGTATACGAAATTTGTTTGAGTTATGGTTTTAACTATGATTCAGAAGAAGAGAAGGCTTTTATTTTAAATATAATTTGTGCAAGCGCAAATAAAACACCAGAAAGAATTATATATTCTAATGAAGCAGATAGAATTGGATATAATATTGATAAGAATTTTCAGAGCATAGTAGACATAAAT
>JAKBFR010000129.1 GCA_021837545.1 Bacillota bacterium
ATAAGGGATGGGTCGATAGCATGAATAATGAAATAGTAGAAATTAACATAGATAAGGTAATTCCCAATATTTATCAACCGCGTAAGTTTTTTGACGAGGAAGCGATTGAAGAATTATCACAATCAATTAAGCAATATGGAATAATTCAACCTCTAACAGTAAGAAAACGAGGAGAAGTTTTTGAGTTAGTTGCTGGTGAAAGGAGACTTCGAGCTGCAAAATTAGCTAGCTTATTCACTGTTCCATGTAATGTTATTGATATAACTGATTCTGAATCAGCTCAGATTGCTTTATTAGAAAATTTACAAAGAGAAGATTTAAATTATGTTGAAGAAGCAGAAGCATATTATAATTTAATTAATGATCATAATTTTACTCAAGATGAACTTGCAAAGAGAATGGGAAAAAAGCAATCTACAATAGCAAATAAATTGAGACTATTAAAATTAAGTTCTGAAGTTAGAGAATTATGTTTGAATAATAAATTAACAGAAAGACATGCTAGAGCATTGCTCACAATTCCTAGTGAAGCTTTACAATTAAAAGTAGTTCAGAAGGTAATTAAAGATGTTTTAAATGTCAAAGCAACAGAAGAACTAATTAACAAGGAATTACTTAAATTAGCAGGAGAAGAGCTTAAAAATAAAAGAAAAAGAAATATTAAAGGTGTTTTACCTGCAAAGCTATATATAAATACCATTAAGCAAGTGTTGCAAAAATTTGATATTCCAGCTGAGTATGCATATAAAGATGAAGAAGAATTTATAGAAGTTACAGTTAAAATTCCCAAGCCAAAGAAGTAAAATTCATTATTAGTAATATTAAAGTTAAGGTGTCACTAATGATACCTTAACTTTAATTATGTAGAGTGTAATAATATAACCTATTGAAATTTACAGTACTCCATGTTACTGTTTGTTATATGTAGATGAATATTAAGTTAAGGTATGGTATTTTTATTATAATATTAATCTGTTACTGTTTTTAAGAACATAATTCTTTTATTATCATAGAAAAATATATATAATATTATTATGGGAAAGGGGGGACGCTCTTTTTGGGCTATAGTATGAAAAAAATTTGTGTTTTTAATCAAAAAGGTGGAGTAGGAAAAACAACTACCAATATAAATTTATGTGCATATCTTGCAATGGAAGGTTATAAAGTTTTAACAATAGATATAGATCCCCAAGGGAATACAACAAGCGGATTAGGATTGGATAAAAATAATTTAGAATTATCTATTTATGATGTGCTGATTTCTGATACAACTATGAAAGAATCAATTCTTAGAAGCGATCTAGTTCAAAATCTATATATAGTGCCTTCAACTATGGAACTTGCAGGAGCTGAAGTTGAACTTATAAACAGAACTGATAGAGAAAATATAATAAAGAATAAACTAGCGGAAATAGAAGATGAGTATGATTATGTATTTATAGATTGTCCGCCGTCTTTGGGAGTATTAACAATAAATGCATTAACTTGTGCAGATTCTGTTTTAATTCCAATTCAATGTGAATTTTATGCTTTAGAAGGCGTTAGTCAATTAGTTAATACCATACAATTAGTAAAAAAGTCTCTAAATAAAAATTTGGATATTGAAGGCGTTGTGATGACTATGTTTGATTATAGGACAAATCTTAGTAATGAAGTATTAAATGAAGTTCAAAAATATTTTAAGGATAAAGTTTATAAAACAACTATCTCAAGAAATGTTAGATTAGCAGAGGCACCGAGTTTTGGTTTACCAATTATGCTATATGATGAAAAGTGTAAAGGTGCGGAAGCCTACGTAAAATTGACTAAAGAATTTTTAAAGAGGCAGTAGGTGATAGAATGGCAAAAAAGTTTACTTTAGGAAAAGGATTAAGTGCGCTTATACCAGAAGAAGCAGAAAGTTTTAAAGAAGAAAGCAACAAGATTTTAATTTCAATAAATAAAATCAAAAGTGACGAAAAACAGCCAAGAAAATTATTTGATTCTGATAAAATTGCTGAGTTAGCGGAATCAATTAAGACTCATGGAATAATTCAGCCTTTAATTCTAAAAAAACATATTAATGATCAGTATATAATTGTAGCAGGTGAAAGAAGATGGAGAGCAGCTAAAATGGCTGGATTAAAAGATATACCTGCAGTTATAATGGATTTAAGTGATAAGGACACACTGGAAATTTCATTAATAGAAAATATTCAGCGTGAAGATTTAAATCCTATTGAAGAAGCTTTAGCTTATAGAGAATTGTTAAATGATTTTAAAATAACTCAAGAAGAATTAAGCAAGAGAATTGGAAAATCAAGAGTAGCAATTGCTAATACAATGAGGTTAACCAATTTAGATGAAAGAGTTCAGCAATACATAATTGAGAGCATTATTTCTGAAGGACATGGTCGAGTACTTCTTGCAATTAATGATAAACTAAAACAATGTGAAATTGCACAAAAAGTAATTGATGAAAAGTTATCAGTTAGAGAATTGGAAGGATTAGTTAAGAGAATTAATAATGAAGCAGGTAAAAATAAGATTGATGAAAGTGCTAATGAGTTAAATCCTTATTATAAAGAAATAAAGAATCAGCTCCAAAGTTATTTTGGAACTAAAGTAAATATTTTAAGTAAAAAGAATAAAGGGAAAATCGAAATTGAATATTATTCAGAAGAAGATTTGCAAAGAATTTTAGATATTATTAATATGTAGTGTTTCACGTGAAACAATTATGAAAGGAATGACAAAATTGGATACACTAATTAATACAATTAATGAGCTAATGCCTTACTTACTAATTGGAATGTTAGTAATAATTATTTTATTATTTGTAATGGTAATAGTCTTATTTAAAGCGGTAGGAAGAGTAGAAAATAAATATAGAAGATTTATGAAGGGAACTAATAATACTAACATAGAAGAAATGCTAATTGAACGATTAAGTAGCATTGAAGAAACAAAAGAAATTTCCGATAAAGCATTACAAGAATGTAGAAAGTTAGAAATTAAAATGAAAGATTGTATACAGAAAGTGGCAATAATGAGATATAAGGCATTTGAAAACGTAGGAAGTGATTTGAGTTTTTCTATTGCAATGTTAGATGATAAAAATGATGGGGTTATTTTGACAGGAATATATGGAAGACAAGAAAGTACAACCTATGCAAAACCAATTGATAAAGGAATTTCAAGATATGATCTTTCAGAAGAAGAACTTTATGTGTTAGATGAGGCATGTAATAAAGAAAATAAATAACTAAAAAGGAACTGTTGCAAAATTAACAGAGTTAGTTTTGTGGCGGTTTATTTTTTTAGACATATAAAAATGTGAATTAAGAAGAATTCACATTGTGATTATATAATTAACTTGAATTCGGCAAGTAATTTTAAAAACATTAAAATTACTTGCTGTTTATTATTTTATAAGTTTTTTTTAGTAATTTTGAATTGTAATTTATTTCAAGGTAACTTTAATAAACCTCATTAAATGAAGTTCCATTAAATGGTATTGAATTGTTCTATGTTCAATTTAACATAATAAATTTTCTACCAAATTCAGTTATCTTTATATTTATAAACTCAACTATACGTTGTAAATGTTTGTTTTCGGAAAAACTTAAATATCTATAGTATCCTTTGCCACAAATATTTCCACAAACTCTATAAAATATCCTTCTTAAAGTTTTTATTTCATGATGTTGAACATACTTAGGCATTATAGCTTGCTTGAACCAATTTTGAATATTATAGGCTATCATTTTTATAAGCAAATATATTTCATTTGATTGATAATTAACAAGACTATTTTCGCTAAAGGCGAAGCCTTCTTTAATTTCATCTATATTATTTTCAACATCACATCTTTGATTATAATCATGAAATATTTCCTCACAAGTTAAATAATCAATATTTGTAACAATAATCTCATACCTATAAAAACACTCGTCAAACGTAAGTTGATTTTTATCTTTAGTTTCTATCTTTTCTCTGACAAGCACAAATCGTCTTGCTCGCTCCCAATTTGGGAGCGGTAATGTTATTTCAGTTACTTGAAAATTTGAGCTTATATTTTCCCATTTAAAATCCTTTGGTTTTTCATTAATATACTCAATTATTTTCTTTAGAGAAGAATACATCTTGCATTTCACAACATATTCAATTCCTTCATTCTCAAAATAAGTGAAGTTCTTTTCATCGAAAAAGCCTCTATCTAAACGAACTCTTCTTAAAAGATATCTCGTCGGTAGTTGCTCTATACATTTTTTGAAAAAATCAAGAAATTCATAATTGCTATGATGTTTTCCATCCTCTAAAGTTATATCTAAAAGTTCATCAGTACCAGAAATAATCCCAACCTTTTCTTTATAAGAAGGTCTCCCGTTATATCTGGGATTATATCCTATGCCAGACCCTTCTTGATTTCCAAAAATAGTTACAACAGTATCATCAAAGTTTATGCAAACTTCACGTATTTCCTCTGTACTAGATTTCAGCTCAAGAATTTGTTTATTGATTGATCTTAATTCAAGCAAGGTTTCTTCAGGAAGGTCTTTTAATAAATCACGGCAAACTTTTTCACTTGCTAATCTTTCAGTTTCTTTAATTTTTTTATAACCTTCATCTTTCCTTAAGTCTTCAATATGGCTAAATCTAGAGAAACCAAGTATATTAGCATCTATTAAATATTCAATAATTTCAGCCACATGAAAAGTTGAATTTGAACCTTTCTGATAAATGATTCCATCATTTATCAGCTTTGATAATCCTATAATTTTTTTAAATAATTCAAGAAAAACAAATGTTGCTACTGACGTAACGTTTTTATTATTAAATTTTGCTGTTAAATTCAACTTTCTTAATTCTTTCTCAATGTTCATATAATTTTGTGGTATAATTGTCATTGGGATTTCTCCTTTCGGTGTTTTTATTTTTAAGCAAAAATATTTTACCACAAAATAGGAGCAAAATCCCTTTTTATTTTTTTAAAACATAGAAACTAGCAATATCAATGATTTTCTGTTTCACTTGCCGAATTCAAGATAAATTTAATGAAGCATATGAAGTTGCAGTTAAAATGTTTAAGAATGACAATAGCCATGAATTGTATTTGAGAGCAAGAGAGTTAGCAGTTAAAACTGGTGAGCTTCATAGCTTTATTGAGAATATGTTGAAATTTGTTAAGTCTAACAAAAGATATGACTCAATTTCAATAATATTAAGGATACTTTCATTTGAAGGAAATACTTTAGAACTTATAAATACAGCGTTGCAGTCAAAAGATTATTCACGACATGATTACTTAAAATATACTGTTAAATCTTTAATTTATCGAGTTCTGATAGATAAAAATATAAAATTTAATAATCTTAAAGAATTTATACAGGAGATTAAAGATAATGAGATAGATGGAATTGTAGATATGATTAAAAATTCAAAGGATTGTGAAAATGAGTATCAGCTGCTAAATAGTGCTATTGATATTCTTAAAGAAATGGTTAAGTTCCATATAGATGCAGCAAAAAGAAATAGGTATGCAAGAGCAGCATATTATTGTTCAATAATAAAAGATATTTATACATATATGGATGAAAAGGAAAAATTCAACCAATATTATGATCGTATTTTTATGGAAAATAACAGAAGACCAGCTTTAAAAGATGAGATGAGGAAGAAAATATAAAGAAATCAGAAGGGTTTATTTACTTGATTAAGTATAGATAGAGTTTTTACAGGACATCTTTTAATATTTGATTTTAGAAAAACAGAAGGAAAAGCTGGTAAGGTAGAAGAAAGTACTGTTACTTTGGGAGAAAAGAGTAAAAAAATTATGGAAGTATATGTTTAAATAGTTATTATGAGAGGTGCAGATGGTAATGAAAACATATAATAAATTAGTCAGAGATAAAATTCCAGAAATAATAAAGGCAGATGGACGTGAATGTGATACGTTAATTGTAGCTGCGGATGAAAAGTTCAAGCTTTTAGAAGAAAAATTAAAGGAAGAAGTTAATGAATTTTTAGAAGATAAGAATCTTGAGGAATTAGCTGATGTTATGGAAGTATTGTTTGGACTTGCGGATAGCTTAGGATATAGTGAAGCGGAGCTTTTAAAGGCTAGAGATAAGAAGAGAGAGGAACGTGGGGGATTTAAAGAAGGTATTGTACTTAAAAATGTAAAATAATTTTTTTGAATTTTTTTTGTTAAATTTCATTTTTAATCATATATCCTTTATAGATAATTTATTTATATAGGAGTGTGTTAAAGTGAGAGAAAGAAAATGCGTAAAAATTAATGTGAATATGTATGATGATACTAAATTTAAAATAATTGATAGGATGGAAA
>JAKBFR010000022.1 GCA_021837545.1 Bacillota bacterium
TTTATGCATTTGCAACTCTTGAAATGATGAGTGAAGCAATGAACAAAGCTGCTCCAAAATTCGGTGACAGCGATAAAATATGGAGGCAAGAGGCTGTTAGAAAAGCAATTTACTCTCTTGATTAGTTGCAAATACTATGCCGAAGAAAATGTGATAAATAAATATTCCACAATGGTTGAATAAAAACTTCGGCATAGTATTTTCTTCGGTATAGTCAATATAAAGTTTGTTAGGAATTCTATATCTTGCGACAGCTTCTTTGAGAACCTTTTGAAAATTATAAGCGTTATCATTATAAAAAAATCTGCTACCGACTATAAGTCTTGATTTATCATCGATTAGCATAATTAAATAGGTTCGTCTACACTTGCCGTTTTCAGTTATATAGGAGCCATAACATGTATCACCTTGATACATTTCAGTTGAAAATTCTTCTTCAAAGGCTTTTCTATCTTTAATATTAATATTTCTAGCAGATTTAAGATCATTGTTTCTTATAAATCTTTGAACTGTAGAAATAGAAATATTTTTTTCATTAATATAGCCATCTTCGATGAGTTTATAATGTATAAAAGTGGCATTAATTCTATGAAATGTGTTTTTTAAATTATGTATTTGTTCTATTGCTACATCATTTAGTTTTCTTGTGTTTCCTATATCGTTATGTTTCTTGATGATTTTGCCTTGTTTATTGCCTCCACAATCCATTTAGCCTCTAAAGTTGTACTTAATACCCATGATATTATTTTTCTTGAATATAGATCCATAATGCTTGTTAAATACACAAAGCCTTCATAAGTCCAAATATAAGTAATATCAGAGCACCATACCGCATTTGGCTCTTCTGGATTAAACTCTTCATTCAATATGTTGACAAGTTTTTCACTAAAATTCGAATCAATTGTAGTAACTGCGTATGGTCTAATATATTGTGCTTTTATCCCCATTTCTCGCATATAGTTACCAACAGTTTTAACAGCTATAGTTTTACCTTTTTGCTGCAATACTTCTGTTATTTTCGGTGCTCCATAATTCTGATGGGATTCATCATAGATTTCTTTAATTTTAACTTTAATTTCTTACTTTCTCTTAATTCTATCCGATGGTAATCTTTTTTTAAAAGAATTATACCCACTTCTAGATACGCCTAGTATTCTCAGCACTTCGCAAACATTAAGTCGGCGTTTTTCTTCTTCAATAGATTCATCTTCTTTTGTAGATGTTTCAATAAAGAGAGCTTCTGTTATTTTCCCAGAATGCTGATTGCTTTTTTTAATATTTCTAATGCATCCTGTGTATCTCTTAATTCTTTACGCAATCTTGCATTTTCTTTTGCTTCATCACTTTGATAATTCCCTGATCCTCTTGTAGGTACTTCTCCGTTATTTGCCTTTGCATTTTTTATCCACGAAAATAATGCTGTTCTACTAGCTCCTAAATTTTTTGCACATACTGTTATTCCTAAGTCTTTATGTTCTAGATAATATCTTACTGCATCCTCTTAAACTCTTTGTAAATTGTTGTTTACTCATGTCCAAACCCTCCATCTTTCACTATCTTTATTATATCTTTTATTTTGGATTTTTTCACTTTCAACTTGTACTATTTTTATTCTAGCACCACTACGCTTTTTCGGAAGAAGGGAATCAAAACCAAATCTATTATAATCTGATTCCCAATTTGAAAGTGTTCCCGGACTATAATATACAATTTTACCGTTAGGTAATTTAACTGGATTTGCAGAAATACGGCTATAATATGCAATTTTAGACTCATCTGTAATGGTATTGTTTATAGCTGGAGCTATTAGTGCCAATCTAATAGATGCTATTTCAATCATTTCTTCATTATTCATTTAACATCACCTCAAGAAAAATGGTATCATAAGGCTATTTTAATGACCATTATCGTATTAAGTGGTATATGAGTAATTAAAATTATAAATATTAAAGTATAGTCAAATTATGACGTTTCCTGAAAAAATAATCTTCCAGTTTTATTAAAGAAATTTAATAGAAATATTTGAATTTGAATAGAAGTACTATCTATGAAATGCTGTATAAAATCAAGATTTGAAGTAAGTTTATCAGTCAAAAGACCAAGCCATAGTTTCTTATGCTCTTTAAACTTTTCTAGAATTCGATAGAATGTAGAAATAGTAATACAATAGTGTTCACACATAGCTCCTACGGAGTGAAACTTATTAATAAGATAATCATGAATGATTGAAATAGTAAAATTAAAACTAAATGAACATATATGGCACAATTACCGAAGGTAAAATAGCATGGGTATGTCCACATGATGAGCAAATACATTTTGGAATTTTAACTAAATTATCTTGAACAGTATTATTTTCATAGGTTACAAGATGGCGGTCATAAGAAGCAAATGATGATAAAGAATGCTTAGCCCCGCAAAAAGGACATTCTAAATCATCTATATTAAATAATTTTAGTTGCTCATTAAAATTATAAATCTCATTTTCAAAAGAAATTTGTTTATAGCACTTGCATAATTGCAAAAATAATCTTATCATAATAATTAGGTTTTAAGAGCTATTGCTCTTATTTTAAGGAAGAACAACTGCTTTGGTCGGCTAGGGGTTCTTCCTTTTCCTTTCTTTAGTATAAAAATGAGCATAAAAAAAACTCCTGATGATGTCAAGACATTAGGAATTTTTATCTTAGCTATAAAATGACTATTTAAAATGCATTTAACTGAGTAAATTGCACAATTAACTTTTAAATTTTTTGTTCAAAAATCTCTCTTATTCTTAAAAATCACTAATTTTTAACGCACTTTAATAAGCCTTAATTATTTCCTGTGGATAACTTTTTGCTTTGATTACGCTACTGTTTTTAAGTCGGTAGACTTTGAGGTTATTGCTATTGTTCCTGATACTAAAGCCATACAATTTAGTATTGCAATAATTTTAGTTTTGCGAATACCTGATGAACGCAGGTTGTCTGCATTTAAAAATTCTTTTAATCTGGCATTGCATCGTTCACTAGATGTTCTTTGATTATATAGTTTTTGTCATGCTTTTGTACTCCTATGAGGATATGAATAATATCGGTTTTCTTCTGTATAATTTACTTTATGACAGTATCCATAATTTGAATTGGTACACCAATTCATCCCGTAGGGACAATTTATTTTTCCTGTAGCATGAGGGCATCTAAATTTTAAATAATCACCATCTTTTCCCCAATAGGGTAATGAATACCCCATTGAGCAAATTGGCTCAAAGTTTTCGTTTATACCTTCTGGTGGTGCAAATGAACCTCTGGGATTAAGTGAGATTATTGCTTGCCTTCTTAAATCTTTAACTATATAATCATAATTTTTTTAAAAATCATAACCTGAATCCATAATAAAGTATTTTGGGTTTAATACTCCTGAAAATTTTGCTAAAAACTTTTTTATTAATGGTATAGCTAGGTCTCCATCGCTGTAACTTGCGGGAGAAAGTAAAATACTTAGCGGTAAATCGCTTTTACAGTCCACTAGGATATGAAGTTTGTAACCAAACCATCGTATTTTATTTCCGTCAGTATCTCTTTTAGCACCCCAATTAGCTGATATACCGTCATTTTGTAACTTTGAAGCAGGCTTAGATTTTTCGTAAGCATCTATTTTAGTTGAGTCTATAGAAACATTAGTGCCATCTATTATACCTAATTGTTTTGCAAGGATTATTTGGGTTTCGAAATCTTTTTCTAATGCTGTTGTTTTTGAAAGTTTAGTCATAAACCTACTAGATGTGGACTGTGATGGTGGTACTGCTAATACATTAAAACCACAACTATATCTAAACACAGGATCTGTCTTCAGTCTATCGATTAACTTTTTAAAAGTTTTTATTTGTTCAACTTGCATAGCTATCAATGAGTATAATAATGCAATCTCTGAATGCCCTTTCGGGCCACGCGTAGCGTGTTGCTGAGTCAATTCATTTAATATGCTTGTAAAATCTAATTGAGAAAAAATTAATTCTAATTTAGTTTTGGGTTGATATTTTATAATTTCATCAAAGGATAATAAGCATTCTTGTCGAATATACATAAGTGTTCACTCCAATTTTTGATTTATTTTGGTCGTGCTTAATATATTCGACATTTTGGGGTGAATTTCCTTTTTGAGATTGTAAAAAATCAGTGAATTCAACAATTAAGAAATATGAAATTTACTCAACTACTAAATATATATTAGAACTATAGAAATAATTTGACTTAGAAATGCAGTTTTCAAAAGTTAAAATTTGACGTCCTACACTCAGTGTAGAGGAAGTGAAGCTGATTCTTGAGCAGCCAGACATAAATAAAAAGACAGGTATTAGGGATAGATTTTTTCTAACACTCCTCTATGAAAGTGGATGTCGTGATGATGAAATACTACATCTTAGATTAAGGGATTTTGTAATAAATAAAAATGGCGAACCTGATATTCATATATTTGGGAAAGGTAACAAACACCGATGCACTCCTTTATCAACTGATATAGTGCCATATTTTAATGAGTACTGCAAAATATACCATTCCTATATTAAAGATGATTTGATGTTTTATACAATCAGAAATGGCATCAAAACTCAGATGTCTGCTGACAATGTTCAGCGTTTTATGAAAGCTTATGAAGGAAAGTAAAAGCTAATAAAAAACGATATACCTCATCTACATCCACATCTTTGGAGACGAACGCGTGCAATGCATCCTATATACAGCAGGAGTGCCATCGCCATTGATATCAGAATGGCTTGGCTACTCAAATGAAGAAACAACAAGGATTTATGCAAGAGCAACAGATGAAATGAAACGTCAATCACAGCGAAAGCTTGAGAAAAATGAAGATTCTGTTTTCAAGGATAATGGTACATTTAAATATGCAGATGATGAAGAGGTTTTAAAGAAATTGAGTTGACTAAAATAATAATTCCGATATTTGCCGTATAGATACCTTGTTTTTGCAGCAAATATTAAAAAATCGGCAAAAGGGACATAATGCCGATATCAGGATTATGTCCCACCTCATGAAATATAATTTTTTAAATTCACTTACAGTTACAGATTCTTCGAACAAATTGGTTAGTAACACTTCTTCTATTCCTGATTCAAGATCAAATTTTATAATTATTATATCGTATATTTTTTACCATGTTTAATTTGAATTATTTGATCCTGCTTTGCTCCATCAATCTTTTTCTTAAAAGTACTATTTTTAAGCCTCATTACAAATTTAATATCCATGCCTATTAACTCAGCTATAAGTTCATGACTTGGATATCCTCTGTCAAATAGAATTAGGTCATTCATTAATTTATTATTTTCTTTTATAGCTGAAATCATTTCTACAGCTGTTTTTCTTTCTGAAGTTTTATAACGATCTACTTTGCTTGTTATAACAAACTTATTTAGTACATCAAAAACACAAGATGCAGAGGTCCTGGCAATTGCTACTTATGCATACTGATTTTTTGCATATCCAAACTCATTTCTTAACAATTTTGTATTAGGAATTTCTATTGTTGTACCATCAATTGCACATACTTTATAATTATTCCATAGCTTCAGTTCATCACATGCCGTATATATAACATCTATTATGGCATCATTAATTCAATAAATGGTTTAGGACTAATATTTTGTCTGTTTTCTGAAAAAGCCTGTTTAGAAATATTATCTTTTCGTTTTAAAACAGTCTCAAAAAAATTATTCAATTCTACCTGTAGAGATTTATTTACCATATTAATCATAAATAATAATGTTTCTTTAAAACCCATTTTTCCTGACCTCGTAAAATAAGATGGATCTGTTCTATTGGAACATTTAAATATATAATCCTCAATTATCATTTTACTTGTTAATAGAGATTTATTAAATATTTTTTTGAACTTCATTTTATATCACATATAATCATTAGAGATACACAAAAATACTGTGGTCTTTCTGATTATTGGGGCTTTTTATAAATATAAAGTACTTTTTCTGAAATTTTATAGATTTTTTTTGACTCTTTTTAACTTTATTTTATATATTAAATTGATGACATTGGCCGTATGCCTTAATAGGGCAAGTACGGTAACGTCCTTGTTTACTCAAGTTTTTAGATGTTTTCATATTACTTATTTAAGAAAGTATAAAAAAATGATGAAAAAATTGAAGAAATATGGTATTATGTAAAATAGCCAGATGTTTTAACAAAATTTTATTGAGTAAATTATTTACTAATTGAATAATATATGTTTTTAATTAGATTGCTTTTTAAAACTAAACTTATATTGTTTGTCAGAAGTATAGTGAGAATATTTTATATTAGAAAAGCTTGTGTATATCAATTGGTTGAGTAGTTTAATGTTTATGAAACTTAATAGGTGAAAAATACAATAATACAAGGAGGAATAAAATGAATAGACAAATAAGAAATTCAGCTAAAGCATTAATAATTAAAGATGGGAAAATGTTAGCTATTAGATTGAGGGATGAAGATGGAGAATTTTATCTTATGCCAGGTGGAGGACAAAATTCGGAAGAATTATTACATGAAACTGTAAAGCGTGAAGTAGCAGAAGAAATTGGAATTCTTGTAGAACCTAAAGAATTGGTATTTGCTATTGAATGTTTAAATGAAGAATCATACCATCGCGTTGATTTGGTATTTTTATGTAAATATATTAAAAATATTGATAATAATGAATTGCATGAAGATAAAAATCAAATTGGATTTGAATGGTTACCGATTATAAGATTAAAAGAAATACCATTATATCCTAAAAAACTTCGTACTCAAATAATGCAATTATATAAGAATAAAAAGTATGATGTGTATTTAGGAAATGAGGATAAAGAAGAATAGTAATGCAATTTATTTGTATAGTGATTGAATTGAGGTAGTAATCCACAATTTTCACCAGTGGTAATAATACTTACATGGATATTTAATTCTATAAAATGAAGGTGAATTATTAAAATAAAAATGAACATAGTTACTGGGAGGAGAAGTTTAGGTAAAAGCTTTAATAAAGAGAAAGGGGAAAGCATAATAATGTGTACATATATAGATTTACATATACATTCTAATAAATCAGATGGCTCTATGTCTCCTAAAGAATTAGTTAATTATGCACTGAAAAAAAAAATAAAAGTAATTTCTTTAACAGATCACGATAATGTAGATGGAATTGAGGAAGCAATTAATGAAGGTAATTTGTTAGGAATTGAAGTTATACCAGGTGTAGAATTAACAATTGATTATAGAAAACAAATGCATATTTTAGGTTATTTCACAAAAAAAAGATACTTAGAAGTGAAAAAAGAATTAGATAGATATAATTTAATTAGAATAAAGTGGACGATGACATTAATAAAGGAACTTAATAAAGTTGGAATAAATATTACTGCAAGTGAAGTAAAAGATAAGTATAAGATATTACAATTAAAGAATATAAGTAAAATATTAGTTGAAAAAGATTATGTAGCTAACTCTCAAGAAGCATATGATAAATATTTGAATAACGATACGTTTCTTAATGGAAGACCAAAGGGATTTAGTATAGAAAAAGGATTTGAAATTATTAAAAATGCAGGAGGATTAGTAGTTTTAGCACATCCGATATATTTAGAATCAGATATTGATAAGTTAGAAGTGATAATTAATGAACTAATAAATTTAGGGCTTGATGGAATTGAGGTATATTATCCAGAATATAATGGGGAAGTTAGTAAAGAATATATATATATGGCAGAAAAATACAATCTTATAGTTACAGGGGGAAGCGATTTTCATGGGAAAAATAAAATAGGGATAGATTTAGGAGTTGGAAAAGGTGCGTTGAAAGTACCGATTACAGTAAGTGATATTATAAAAAATAATTTAGTTAACGATATTTTAAAAATGAGAAAGGAAAATGTATAATAAATGTTATACAAGTATTCCAATAATAAAGAGTTTTAGACTTTGAAGATAATAAAAAACTAATATACTAAACAATAAATAAAAATAACAAAATATCTATATTAGAAGGTTAATTTAAGAGGGATAAACTCTAGCAATAATAATTTTAATTGTAGGAGAGTTATTAAAAGTTGATTCAGAAAAAGCATAAGTTTATTTATGTAAGAAAAAATTTAATAGATTTATTTTCTAACTTTTGCAGAAAAAAAGATTTTATAGAACTAAAAAGTCTTTATTTAAGGTTGTTGAGGGAATAATAAGAAAATAACTAGCAAATAAAACTTATAATATTAAAAGTATAAGTTAATTGATAGTATACTTATTCTGGTATATCATTTTTGAAGAGCATGGTTCCATAAACTTTTAAATCAGATGCTTCTTATCAAAGATGTGAATCAAAAAAGAAACATATTATGGGTTTAAACATCATGCATTGTTAGTGTTTGATGTTTATATTAGTGATTATTCAATTCCACCAGCTGATTTAGATAATAAGGTAGCAATATGGGATTTAACAAACATTATATCCAATTTAACTATTATATAAGATAAGGTTATATTGGTGATAATCTTTCAAATTAATTAAGATCTGAAAAATATAAAATTCTTATTGTTATAAAAAGAGAAAATAAAAAATTCAATTTGTTAAGGCTTTTGCACAGTTAGTCTTTAAAGTGAGATGAAGGATTGAAGCTTCTTTTTTACATCTATATCAATAATTAAATATACAAAGGGGAATTGAAAAATCAAATTGAGGTCTTATAAAACGGATTAAAAACAAAATACTTTCCCACAATATATGTTATGCTAAGAAATAAAGCGCTTAATCTTAATGAAGATGTAGCTAAAATGAAAGAATTATTATTTAGATAATAAATTCTTTTAACGGCATATAGAATAAAGTTTTATACTAATATTTAATTCATTAATATCACTAAAAATTTAAATTTATCTTGTAGTATAATAGGTTGATTTTGGAAAATTTCAAGCTGTTTGGATTTATATTATAGCAGAAAACAATCAGTAGATAAATAGAATTACCTAAAATAGACTAGGGATTTTTTCGTTATAAAAATTAAAATGATTGAATTTAAGAAAAATATTTAAATTTGACATATGATGTATTAAAATTACATTTTATTTTATAAATATAGTTTAAAGTGTTTGAGGTTGATTTAAAAAAGTATTTATAACTATATATTTGATAATGAATTATTTTTTAAGTAAAAGTCTTTTGCTCTAATATTTTAGTGTTAATAATCTAATAAAAAAACTGTTGTAATTGATTTTTAAATTACAGTATTACTTAATTAACTTGTTTTAGAAGATATACTGACATCATAATTTGGGGTAACAACCTAACTATTGAATAGTATTTGTTAATGCTGCTAGTTAGAAGTTTATGCGCCAAATTGTGCAAGCGTTATCTGGAATATAATGTATTTGTTTAAAACTGGATATTAAGAATTTTTATTAAGCATACAATGATTTTGAATAGTTATCGCTGCAAGCTTTTTAACTGAAGTGGGAGATATATCAAAATATAATAATTACAAATAAGTGAAAAAAAATCACAGAACTTAATTTAAAGAAACTATATATAACACATAAAAGATTCTTCACTGTGGAAATAATTACGCCTTAAAGGTCTAGTTCAATAATGATATTATGTAAGTTCAAATCATCATTGGAGAGATAGCATTGCATAACGAAAATATTAGTGAAAAAGAAGAAATTAAGGTATTAAAGAAACTGTTAATGCTGGTAGTTAGAAATTTATGCGCCAAATTGTGCAAGCGTTATCTGGAATATAATGTATTTGTTTGAAACTGGATATTAAGAATTTTTATTAAGCATACAATGATTTTGAATAGTTATCGCTGCAAGCTTTTTAACTGAAGTGGGAGATATATCAAAATATAATAATTACAAATAAGTGAAAAAAAATCACAGAACTTAATTTAAAGAAACTATTAAGAAGCACTGATAATAAACGTATGCATATTAGATATCAAGTTATATTATTGTATTTTAGAGAATATACAAATATCCATATAGCTAAAATAATGGACTTAAGCACTCATACTGTAGGCATTTACATCAATTCATACAAGCAAAATGGAGTAGAAGGGTTAATCATGCGTAAAAGTAGTGGATGTCCTAGTTTTATAAGTAAAAAACAAGAAAAAGAAAAAGCGTTGTATGATGTAATAGTGACAATGACGTCAGATCAAGTAGGGTTTGGAAACCGCAAAAACTGGAATGCTAACATAGCCCGTAAATGGGTTAGGGATAATTTTCATATTGAATACAGTAATAGAGTAATGCTACAAGTGTTGCATAGATTAAACATAAATTATACACGACCAACTTATACCCTTGCAAAAGCAGATGAAGGAAAGCAAGAAACCTTTAAACAAGAATTTAATGTAGAAAGTTAATTAGAACTTATATATATTCAAATAGTAAGTTTAAAGCATTAAGAAATTATCAATAAGTGTAATATGTAAGATAAATTTATTGAATTAGAATGATATACGTACTTAATAATCTACTCAAAAAGAATGGGGGTGGTCAAAATTAGAACTTTTAGGTTAATATCTTATGATTTAGTTAAAGAGAGCTTTATTGGGATTGATACTAATTATCCATGAAAAAATATTTTGTCTATTCGATATAACTCTGAAAAATGGAAATTAAATATTGATATTTTAAAAACTTATAAAAATAAGAGGTAATAAAAGAAAATAATAATTTATTGAGGAAAGGTGATTCTATGTCAAAATTATCAGTACCATGTCATTGGGATGAAAGTGTATTAGAAGAAATATTAGGTATAAATATGAGTAAAGGAATTGAAATTGGAGAAATATATGGGACTATTTCTGATGGACCTTGCTTGCATTGTAGGGGAAAAGAAACTGTGTGTAAAGTTGATAGAGAATATGCATTAGATTTTAAAAAGAAAATAGATAAATATAAGCTTAAATTTGCTTATGTATTAAATAGTCCAATTGTGAATGCAGAAAAGCAAGATATTGTTAATGAAATTTGGTGGATTATAAATGAATTTAAGGCAACATCTATTACTGTTGCATCTTTTGAATTGATGAAGATTATAAGAGAAAACTTCCCTGCATTTCCTATTAATATATCAACAGTGGCAGGAGTACTTAGCATTAAAGATATTGAAAAATACATAGAATTAAAACCAGAAAGAATTATACTTCATCATGATTGTAACAGAAATTATAAAGAATTAGATGAAATGATAAAATATGGAAAACAAAATGCAATTAATATAGAAATAATGTTAAATGAAAGCTGTTTAAGAAGATGTAGCAGAAGAAGTGAACATTATTGTTCATTTTCAACAGGTGAAAGTGATCATAAATTTCATTTGTGGTGCAATTCAAGAAAGATAACATATCCTTATGAATTACTTTTAGCTAATTTTATTAGACCAGAGGATGTAAAATTTTATGAGCAATTAGGGATTGAAACTTTCAAGGTTACAGGAAGATCAAAACCAAGCAAGTGGTTGTATGAAACTGTAGAGGCATATCTTAAGCGAGACTATGATAAAAATTTAATTCGCTTATTAGGGATAGATCCTAAGTTAAATTCAGAAAATTTAATTTACATTTCTAATAAAGCGCTGGACGGTTTTATTGATAACTTCCCTAAATGTGGAAGTTATCATAAGGAAAATATGTATTGTAATGAAATTATAAAACGATTATATAAAAATGGCGATTTTACCATAAATAAAAATGGTGCTAAAGTATTTGAAAATGACGGTATATTACAATGCAAAACTAATACAAATATTTATAGTTTGGAAAATTAATTTTTGTAATAAAGAGTAATGATTAATTTTCCAATGTTGGAGGGGTTACCTATTAGAAAATTTTTATATATAGTTGATTTAGATGATACATTATTAAATCGAAGTGCATGTTTGTCGGAAAATATTTTAAAAGGCATTAGTAATTTGATTGAACAAGGTGCATTAATTACATATATAACAGGACGAAATTGGACTAGCTCTTATGAAATTATGAATAAAACTAATATTCAATGTCCAGTAGGTGTATTAAATGGAGCATTAATTATTGATTTTAATAGTGGTAAGCACTTAAAGTGTTTTAGTATTGATAAAGAAATTATAGAAAGTATTTTTTTATTTATGTCTGAGTTTAAAGTTAAACTAATTATAACAGTTGCTATTAATAATAAAGTTAAGCGATATGCTGTAAATAATAATAACAATATTAAGTTTAAGAATAATATTGAATTTGTGGTTGATGAAGAATGTGAATGTGTTGTATTCCGAGAGATGTTAAATAATAACATAATATCAATTTCAATTGAGGGATATGGTGACAATTTTAAAGAATTATATCAAGCCTTAAAGGATAAATTTTATAAATATGTAAATATAAATTTATATAATGATCCAATAGATAAAAGAAGATTAATTATAAATTTACTTTCAGCGGATATTTCAAAAGGAGTGGCAGCAGAATTTATAAGCCAATATTTAAATATTTCATGTGAAAATATGGTTGCTTTCGGTGATAGTATTATTGATCTTGAATTACTTGAAAAAGTAGGTAAAGGAATATCAATTGGAAATACATTACCGCAACTTGGATTTAATACATATGAAAATTTAGTGTATGATGAGGGCATTTCAGTAATTAAGTATATTGAAGAACATTATAAAAGAAATGAGGAAAAAATATGAGTTATGATAAAAGTAATGAATTTAAATTTTGGAATGATTCTAATATAGTACAAGAATTTGCTAGTATGCAAGTGCCAGAATATTTAATTGAATTTTTTTATAAAAGTAAAGAAGTATATAATAAAGTCCTTGATTTGGGATGTGGTGGTGGAAGAAATACAGAAATGATGTTAAATATGGGATTTGATACTTATGCATGTGATTACCATATTAAGATGGTTGAATATACAAAAAATAGGATTTCAAGTATTTTACCAGAAAATGAATTAGATAAAAGAGTAACACAACAAAATATGTTAGATTTGTCATTTGAAAACGAAAGTTTTGATATAGTTCTTGCAAATGGTGTTTATCATAATGTTTCATCTGAAGAATTATTTGAAAAAGCTATAATGGAAACCTCAAAAATTATAAAACTAGGAGGAATGTTGTATGTAAATATGTTTTCAGATGGATACATTGATTCAGATTTATCTGTTAAAGCTGAAAAATATATGTATCAAACATTAGATGGATTAGATTTATTATTGCTGCCACAAGATAAAGTATTAGAAATTTTCAATAAATATGGCTTAGAGTTAAGTGAAGGGTTATATAGTTATAATTCAAAATTGGCTGTAGGAATTCGTTATGTAGTTAGAGGGGCATTTGTTAAAAAATATAACTTAGTTTTATGAATACTTCAATTTAAAACAATTACTTATTAAGGTGAGGAGAGTAGTAGAAAATGAAAAAGATGATAATTGTGAGGCATGGTCAATCAGAGCACAATTTATTAGGTATTGTAGGTGGTTGGGGAGATTATTCATTAACTGAAATTGGGAAAAAACAAGCAACTTTGACTGGACAGTATTTAAAAAAAATATTGAATAATCAAGAGTGTGCAATTTATTGCAGTGATTTACGAAGAACACAACAAACAGCACAAATTATATGTGATATTTTAGGCAGTAATTATAGTTGCGTAGAAGGATTACGTGAGTTAAGTAATGGAGATGCTAATGGTTTAACAAAAGATGAAGCAAGAAAGATTCGAAATCATTGGAGTGAAGGAAATGCACTTGAACATATTCATTATCCAAATGGAGAGAGTTGGAGGATGATGAATATAAGGATATGTGAATGTATGGAGAAAATTAATTCATATGAAGCTGAAACAGTAATAGTGATAACACATGCTAATTCGACAATTGCAATTATTAACTGGTGGCTCGGTATTAAAGAAGATGATTTAATAGAAAAAATAATGTATAAAATGGATCCAAGCAGTATTACGGTGTTATCAGTGGATAGTGACAAGTGCAAGAGTATAATTAAATTAAATGATACCTCACATTTAATTTAATTATTTTTTTAGAAGTTCATTTGAAAAATCAAAATAAGGAGTGGTATTTTGTTTAAGTCATATGTTGAAAATAAATTTAAAGCTGATGGTTTATTTAATAAAACAATAACTATGTGTGATTGTAAATTAACTATTGCTAGTAATAATAAGGAAGCAATTGATTATTTCGAAAATTTATATTATCCAAGAGATTTTATGAATATTAATGGAGGTAAATATAAGAATATAGCAGTTTATAATGTTTGTATTGATATAACAGAATTACAAAAGTTAAAAGAAGAATTAATTAAAGAAGAATATAAAATTGGAGAATGTCATCCACATTGGGAGAGTGTATACAATATATATTTAATAAAAGGATATAAGATTTATACAGAAATGTACGATACAATTGATTCGAATGCTCATATTATAGCGGTAAATGATAATTCTATATACATATTTACATCAAAAGGGTTATATGATTATAAAATACTTTCACGTTTAATAAGGGAATTTGAAGTTAGAAAACGGGAGAATGATGGATATGTAGTTTTTCATGCAAGTTTAGTTGAAAATAAAGGAAAAGGAGTCATGATAGTAGGAAACTCTGGAGCAGGTAAATCAACAATGGCATTGACATTGTGCAAGTATTATGGATTTAATTACATATCCAATGATAGAATAATGGTTAATATTCATGAAAATGGTACTATATCAGCAGTTCCTGTAATTTTTCCTATAAGAATTAATTATGGATCATTAATTACATTAGGTGTAGAAGAGAAATTTAGTGAGTGGAAATTAAAATTACCTAAACCAAACGAAGATAGCGATTGGAAAAATTACAATGGAGATAAAAAATTAAGCATATTACCGAAGGAGTTAGAAAAATATTTAAATATAAAATTAAGTAGTGAAACAAATCTCGTTGCAGTACTTTTTCCTGAATTGGTAAAAGATGATGATTTAATTGATGTACGTGAAGAAGGAAAGCTTGATATACTAAAGAATAATTGTTATTCACCAAATGATCCGCATTTTATTGAAGATTGGTTAGGAAAAAGAAGTATATCTAATGAATCTATACAAAATAATGCTAATTCTATCATTAATGGATTGAGTAACTTAATGAATTTAAGTGTGAATTACACATTTGATAGATATATGGATATTTGCCAGAAAATATTTGAGAACATAGTATAATACTGTTGAAAGTTAGGAGAAAGAAGATGTTATTTTGTTTATTTTTAATAATTATTATCATATATACAATTGTAGCTTTATATAAAACAGGTGCATATATATACATATATTTTAAGTTGAAAAATGTAGGTACTATTAATGTATCAGATAATAAAGGTGAGTATCCATATACTTTTTTACTTGTACCAGGATTAAGAGAACAATCTTTAGTTGAAGAAACAATAACATATTTCAATAAATTTAATTATCCAAGAGAAAAATTAAAAGTTATGATTATTACTACTGAAAAAGAAAATAATCAAAAAGAAATAAATTCAAAACGTGTTAATCAATTTTGTGATGAGATATATGAAAAAATTGATATGCAAACTATAATAAATAAAAATAAGGGTCTTTTTCCTAAGATTTATTTGGAACAAATTTTAGATATAATAACTTCTAAGCCAAAAGAAATTGGTAGTGAAATAATTTTAGAATTATATAATAATATACCACTTACATCAGATTTGGCATCTAAGTATGTTGATAAAATGAATAATGAATCCGATATGCCTATATTTATTCACGTTCATTATCCTAAAACGGAGGGAGGAAAGCCATCACAATTAAATTATGCAATATCGTTAATTGAAGAACAAGGGTATGTTAATGATATAAATGCTCCAATATATATAGGTGTGTATGATTTTGATTCTAGACCTGATTTAAGAACTGGTCAGTTTATTGCAAATGAAATTATTAGTAGAAAAAGAAAAAATCTAAGGCTACCAGCTATGTTTCAGCAGACGCAGTTACCATTGAGCGGATTTTATATGAAAGTTAAGGGGAAATTTAATCAAGCTATATTAAAGGGAAATACAATAATATATATAAGAAGAGCTTTAGGGATTGAGTTATTTAAAATTTATCTAATGAATTTGGTTAATTCAAAAAACAATAATTGGTTAGTAAATGCTTTTTTTAGACCGGTAGTATATGGTATAGGGTCAGGAATGTATGTAAATTTAGATACTTTAAAATCTGTAAATTATTTTCCAGAGCCTCAAGAAGACTTAGCAATGGGATATAGAATGTGCATGTTAGGTGAGGAAATAATTCCGATTTCATATTTGAATTTTATGCAACCATATGATAGCTGTAGGCAGATGATAAATGCTTTTAGTATGACATTTAATAGTGCACTTTGTATACATAAAGAAAAAAATATAACAAAGAATCTAACCCCAAAAAAAGTACTAAACAATTTTGAAAAAAATACTTTGATAGTAAAAGAATGGGTAGAATGCATCATATGGTTAATTGGCGTTCCAATACTTATATTTACATATATATCTTTTATATTTATTTACAAGATATCAGTTGTTTTATTATTAATTATTATAATTCCTATTTTTATAAGAACGTATTTTGATATGTATTTTTTAGCAAAGAGTATTGATGTTTTAAGGGAAAATTATAAAGGACAAAATGAAAATAAAATTAAGTACAGTTTTATGGAAAAATTTTTAATATTACTATTAGCGCCAATACATGGATTAATAAGAATTATGTCACCGATAAAGGGTGTATATTTAATTATAAAAAAGTATATATTTAATAGTTGTGCTGAAAGAACTAAAACTGAAAGGTAAAAAGGTGAATAAATGATATATGTATTTGAGGGATTACCAGGAGCCGGCAAAACATCTATTATAAGTAGATTATCGGAAATGCTTAGAAATAGAAATCCAATTATTCTTCCAGAGTATCTCCCACAAAGTTATGGAGATAGAACAGATATATCTTTTTATGTTAATAATGAGAAAAATAAATCTAAGATTATGGGTGAAATTAGAAATCAGATTTGCTTATGTGATAGATATTGGTATTCATCTGCAGTATATTGTTCAGCAAGTTCTAATGCATATACTGTTAATGAAATAATGCAGATATACAAAATTTTACATAAAGAAAATATATTTGAAAAATATATATATATTTATTTAAAAGTCAGTAAAGAGGTAAGTATAGAAAGAGCACAAATTCCAGATGTAACTAATATGTGGTCTACACCATCATTTTGTTCTAGAGCATATGATTTATACGAAACAATATTTAACAACCTTAATGAGATTACTCAAAATGTTGTGGATAAAATGGTAATAGACATTGAAAAAAACTCAGTAAATGATATTTGTACTGAATTATTTAAATATATTTATTAACTAATAATTTAAATTATTAGTTGGTGAAATGGAGGAGAATATATGTGTGAAGTTATTAATAGAATACAAAAATTTAAAAATCATGAACAATTATTATTATTATTATCAAGAAAGGTAGTATTAGATGATTATAAAGAATATTGTCAAAATTTAATTGATGATCCAGCTTTTAATTGGGAAGAATTTTTAGGTCTAGCATATAATAATAGGCTAAATGGAGTTATATATAATAGAATAATTCAATTTAGACATATTCCAAGAGAAACACTATTGTGCTTACAATTATCATTTCAAGCACAAAAGGAAAGAGAAAAAATTCATCAAAAAGAGATTTACGAAATTTTTAAACAGTTTGAAAATGAGAATTTATCTTATGCATTTTTAAAAGGAGCTGTAATTAATACTTTATTATATGAGCATGGGGAAAGAATTTCAAATGATACTGACATAATGGTAGATGAAAAAGATTTGCAAAAATGTTCAGAGATATTAGAGCGAATGGGATATATTCAAGGTAGCTTAGATAAGAAAACTAATAAAATAATACCTGCAACTAATAGAGAAAAAATATTTGCACGAATTAATACATATGAAGTTAGCCCTTTTATAAAAGAAACAGAAAAGTCTTTTTTAAATTTTCACTCTGTTGATGTTAATTTTAAATTATCTAATAATGAAGATTCATCAAATTCAAAAAGGATGCTAGAAAATGCAACTGTAGTAAGTAATAGTAATGGAAGTATTAGAACTTTTGCAAAAGAACATTTCTTCATTTTTATATGTATACATTTATATAGAGAAGCGGTAATGATGAGTCAAATATTAATTGGGAAAGATTTGATGACATACAAATTTTTAGATATTCATTTTTGGGTTTTAAGTATAGAGATGGATTGGGATATTATTTATAATAATGCAAAAGAGATAAATAAATTAAAAGAAGTTTATTATACGATGTATTTTACTGAAATATTATATCCGAAAACTATAAATGAAGATGTTTTAAAGAAGTTTAAAGTGGATGATTGTTCATATTTGAATGAATATATGGGGAAGGAAAATTCTGATGAAAGGTATAAATGGAATTTAACTTTTGAAGAAAGAGTTTTTTCAAGATCAAGAATAGTGGAAGCATTTAAAAATCTTAAGGAGGAAGATACTAGATACGAGAAAATTAAAACTGCATTAAAAGAATAGATTTTTCACTAAAATATAGCTGATTGCAAAACTATTGAATAAAAAAAACATGAATTGAACTAATTTGGAATGTAATTTTCAAAAAATTATGCTATTAAAGATTTTATTGAAAGGATATTATTTTTCTTGCTGATTTTGTAGCTAATTAATAATGATATCAATTGAGTTATTCCTGCTAAGTATACTTCGGCTTTTATAGAATCGCTCTTGTTTATCTTTAAGGTCGATAGACCTAATGGATTTTTTAGAATATTGTTTGTTCTTTCAGTAATTGTTCTAATTTTATACAAACTGTTCCATTCTTCGGAATCTCTTAGAACTGGACAATTTAACCTATAATCTTTATTTATTGTTGGATGATATATTCTTCCGCAAGAAGATGGAGTACACGGATTATCGAATGAGAGTATATATTTAGTTTTACCATTAACATTAACTTTTTTAGATTTAGGACATAACCATTTAACTCTCATGGAACGACCATTTTCTCTAGTAATTCCATCAAATTTCATTAGGAGACTAGGATCCTTCGGACATAATGGAATTCCAGTAGAAGTAAAACCGCTAGGTTGTGGTAAATCAGAAGAATTTCGAGGATTTAGAGCTATTATTGGAATTAAAGTTTTTGAATCGTAATCATCTTTGGCATCTTCAGAAGTAAGATTTTTCTCAAAATCCATGATTTGAGTATCATTGAAATCAATATTTCTGATGATTTCGAGTCCATTGACAAGAGTAGTAGCTTTAAGAGCATAGCAAAAATGTCCATTAATATAGGATAGTTTGATTTCAGAGTTTGCATAAGTTTCTTTGGGCATTTTAGCAGTAGCAAATTTGTACGGATTTACATCAGAATTAACTTTCTTGTAGGATTTACCTACACGTAGTAGAGTTTGAAAAAACTTAGGATTATTTTCTTTAACATAAGCTTCGATACCAGTAGTATCTGCAATAATAATTTTTTATAGATAAGAGTTTAACTCTATACAAATAGTTTCAGTTATATCAACTAAAGTATTGAAAAATAGGCAATATGTGCAAGAAAATCAGCTTTAAATCTAGAGAATTGAGACTCATGAGGAACTCTAGAGAAGTTACAAAGTTCTCTCAATTCGCTAGAAAGATTTAAAATATTTAAAAATGTTTTGGTTTCAGATAAACCAAGTATCTTTTGAATGATCAATGCGGTTAGCATTGAGGCAAGAGAATAATCTCTTGGGTGACCAGTTGAAGAATAGTAAGCACTAAAAAAAGAATTAGGTATTAGTATTTCTAAATTTATATTTTCTTGAAAAAGCTTAATAAATTTAGGTTTATCTTTTTCAAAACAGTCTTCGACTTCTTCGTAGATGTCACAAAAATGTATTTGGTTTTTTAATTTAATCATAAGGATACCTCCATATATATATTGTTTGGTGATAATATATATATTCGACATCGAGTGGGGGAAATCATTTTTGATATAGCTTGCAAAGCTTTGAGCCCTAACGGGCGAAAGAGTTTTGCAAGCGACTACACTAAAATATGAAAGGGGATACGGATATCAGTTATGATATTTCGTAAGTAAGTTATGGATAATAATAATGTAATAAATAAAGTTGAATTAGAGGCATTCAAATATTTTAAGGTAGGTACTGTATTTAATCCAGTTAGTTTAGATTATGAACCTAAACTAAGAATTAATGGAATAACAATTCAATATCCAATAAGATTAAATGCAATGGCTATTGATCCAAGTAGAATAGCTGCAGATTTTGGAATGATATATACTCCTGGTGAAGTTGTTTTTTCAACACAAATATCTTTTGGAGTATCTGTAATGTTGCAGGAGAGTAATGACATTTTAATTGTTGGCGAGTGTAGTAATAAACAATCTGTAATAAAACATGTTTGTAAAATAATGAGTCAAGCTTTTAAATATAAAGGGGGATTTAAAGTTATAATTGAAAAATATCATAATTATCGACATTGTGGTTTAGGATCAACGGGAGGATTACAAGCAGCTATAGCAGCTTGTATTAATGAAATCTTTTCTAATCCATTCAAAAGAGAAAACTTAATTAAATATTTAGCAAGAAATTATGGGGAAGAAATTGATAATAATGATGAATTATTGAATCCTGTACAATGTATTGGAGGATCAGCAGCTTCTGGATTTTATGATGGAGGAGTACTAGTGCTAGCAGGTAAAAATACAGTTGTTGGAACAGGAATTATTAGTGAAGATTATTCTGTTTTAATTGGAATGCCTAAAGATTATGTACCATCTGACTCTGTATCTCAATTTGATGAAGAAAAGAATTGTTTAGATTTATTTGATAAATGTGGTAATACATATGGAGGCAAAATAGCATATAATGTTTTACATTATTTTTTACCTGCTATGGTTAATCAAGATATATCAGTAATGGGGGATGTAATTTTTGATTATAGATATAACATGGGTAGTATATCAAACTGTGCCTATACATATTCAGCAATGGTTGAAATGATGAATAGACTTGCATTTTTAAAAGAAAAACAAATAGTAGATGTTTTATCAATTACATCAGTTGGACCTGCTGTTTTTGTTATAGTTAAAAATGAAAAATTAGATTACTGCAAGGAAGTATTTGAAAAAGAAAAATTAGATACTTTGACAACAAAAATAAATAATAAAAGTTATTTAATAATTAAGGAATTTAAATATGACAAATAAAATTTTTATTTATGGAGGATTTTGTTGTGGAAAAACATATATAGCTGAAGAATTATCTAAAAAATTAAATATTCCTGTATATCATTTAGATGATTATTATTGGCATGGAGATTGGGAACATATTGATGAAAGTGAATTATTGTTACAAGTGAAATCAATTGCAGAAAATGAACAGGATTGGATTATTGAAGGAAACTATAGTATAATAAGAAATTTTATCTTTCCATACTGTAATAAGATTTATTTTTGTTATTCTAATCTTTCATTAACTATCTGGAGAGCGTTTAAAAGAAGTTTTGACAAAGAAAGATTAGGAGTACCTAAAAAAGTTAGAGAATTAAAGTGCACTAATGAACCAATATTTGAATTATTATTACATGTTAGTGAGTATAGAATTTTTAAATTTTCAAAGGATAAAAAATATATAAAAAAGTGGAAGCCTTGCAATGGAACTGAAGTAATAATATTAAAATCAACTAATTCAAATGTTAATAGAGAGTTATTAAAGTATTATGATAAAAACCAAAGAGAGGAAAATAACAATGAAAAAGAAATCAATATTAATATTAGGAGGATTTAGTTTTTTAGGAATAGCTTTAGTATGTACATTTTTGAAGAAACCTGAATGGGATATCTTTATTATTGATAAGGTAAATGAGGGCGAAAATTTACCTTTTTTTATTGGTAACAAAAGGATAACCTATTTTGAATCAGCAATTATGGATATAGAAAGCATTCCTAATATTTTAGATAGAGCGTTTGATGTAGTTGCGAATTGTATAGATATTTTTAAAGAAAGTGATATAAAGAAAATTGAAGGTTATCCTTTCTTTATAAAAGATATAAATGAAGAGGATAAAGTTATTGAAAAGGAAATAGAAATACTTAATAAAGTTTTATGGATAAACAAAAAAATAAATTTAAATAATAATATATTTTTCATACCATATAGTGGAAGAGTGCGAGACGTAATAATTAATAAAATTAACAATACTTTTAAATTAAGTAAAACTACAATTATTATGCTACCAATACTATTTGGTGTATATGATAATATATTGAATTTATTGCCATATCTAATGATTAATTTTATAATGAAATCAAATGTAATGATTAATTTATGTATAGATAAGAAATATGAATGGATATACATAGAAGATGCAATTTTACAAATTAGAGAGATAATTTCAAAGTCATATTTAGGAGTTTATTCAATAAAAGGAGATTTATATTCTATAAAGGAAATTAATGAGTTGATTATAGGATTGTTAGATATTAATCTTAAAATAGAATTAGAAGGTAAAATAGATATTCAAGAAAATAAAAGTAATTTTTATCCAAACAAATATGATGTTAAAGTGTTTCAATATCAAAGATTTGAAAGTATAAGAGAACGTTTAGTTCAGACATATGAATTTTTGGAGGATAATAGGATGTTTTATAACCATATTTTAAATCAAATTGAGGAGGGGAATAATGTTAATAGAGGCGCCGTTAAGAAAATCAACTGAAGTAGAAGCATTAGTGTCTGCTGGTGCGGATTTATTTTACTGTGGAGTTTTAAGTGATTCAAAAATTAATAATAGACATAACTCTATTTTACATCAGTTTGAGAATTTTGAGGATTTAAAGATTGCAGTTAAAAAGGCTCATTATTTTGGAAAAAGAATTTTTTTAACATTAAATGGAATGAAGGTGGATATGGAAAATTGTAAAAAACAAATTTTTAATGCCACAGAAATTAATGTTGATGGTTTTATAATAACTGATGTAGCATTAGCTAATGAAATATTAAAAGTAGATAAAGAGTCAACTATTTACCTATCAGTATTAGTATCAGCATTTAATGCTGAATCAATTAAGTTTTATTTACAACCAGGTATAAAAGGATTATGTTTACCAAGAAATATTTCTAAAGAAAATATATCTAAAATTATTTCAAATCTACCCAAATTAGAAATTGCAACATTTGTTAGTGGTAATTGCTCAAACACACAGACTATATGCAAAATGCATAATATTTGCAATAGAGTACCTATATATTTACATGAAGGAGGGCAAGGAGAACTTGTCTGTGAAGGATGGAATAGTAATACATCTGTAATTGAAACGGAAATTACAAATTTTCTTAATAGAAAAGATTGGTGTCCACTTTGTACCTTAAAAAAATTTAAATTAGCAGGAGTCTCGAATTTAAAAATAGAAGGTAGATCACTAGATACATTAGATAAGGTCTTAAAAATAAAATATATTAAAAGTGCATTAGATAAATTAGAAAATTTAAGTGATAAAGAGTATGTGAAATTTTGCAAACAATTATATCTTGATAAATATGGAATTAAATGTAATATGCAAAATTGTTATTATGACTAATAGAGGTGTACATTATGGAAACATGTTTATATGATTTTAGTTTTAAAAAAAGTGAATTTGAGAATTGTGACAGAATTTATATTGGTGAAGAAGCATGTGACACATTTTTTATTAATAAATACTTAATAATTGAGAAGAGTATATCTATCTTAAATGAAATTAATAAACCTACAACATTAGTGTTACCAGTAATTAATGAAGTTAATTTTGAAAGAATACTAAATTTTGTATTGTTGTTAAAGAAGAAATTTAACTGTATAGATGAAATTGTATGTAATGATATTGGTACTATGAATAAATTAAAAGGTATAGGTTTAAAAATTGGTGCTGGAAGAATATTTTGTCGTTCTAATATATACAATTTAAAAAATTTAAAAGAATTAGAAATATTTGATTGGATAGAAGTTGATTTTCTGAATATTAAACATTTAGATGAATTACTAGAATTTGATATTAGTTTATACACAAATAATGTAGTATACGGTTTTTCAAATGATCGCTGTCCGTACTATCGAAAATTTGGTGATAAAGTATCAAGAAAAGATTGTAAATGCTTTTGTGAGAAAAGGATATTGAAAATGGATAACAAATATACTGATATTAAATTTTATTTTTATCATAATTTTATTCTAAGCAATATTAAAAATACTAAATTTCCAAACACAGTAAAAAGAATAATTAAAGCGAAAGGATGAATTAATAGTGGAGGTTACAAATAATATATTTGAAAAATATATTGACACAGTAATAGATAAAAACAGATATTATGATTTCTGTATAAGCAAGAATAGTGATGAAAGAATAAATGAGTTATATAAAACCATATCAAATGAAGTAATGTTAAAAAGTAATTTATATTATCCAAATGAATTATATGAATGCTTTAAAAAACAACTGGTTAAATTTTATTATTTGAATAATGTAAATGTATTAGAGTTAGGAAGTGGTACTGAAAGTATTATTTGTACTATTAATAATATAATTTTAAAAGATAAAACGGTAGGTGTAGTAACACCACATTTTTATAGAATATCAGAAACAATTCAAAAATTGGTATTAATTAATGGAGAATTCTCGGTTAATAGTATGTTTGTTGATGTTGAATACATAGAAAAATATATTCAAAATTATTCAATTGATGCTATATGGATTTCAAATCCTAATTCCATTGTTGGTTTTGGATATGAAAAAGAGTCATTAAAATATTTAATTAATAAATATCCAAATGTATTGTTTATCTTTGATGAAACAAACATTGAATTTTATAGTGAATGTGATGAATTAACTATGATAAGTGAACTTGAGAAAAATTTAAATACAGTAGTTATTAGGTCTTGTTCTAAATTTTTTGGTGTACCTGGTGCAAGAATTGGGGTTATATCAACATATAATGAAGATATTATGAAATCATATGTTAAAATGAATCCTACATTTCCTGTAAGTGGATCTAGTATCCAATTTGCAGCATTAGCGTTTAAAAATTATTCTTTATTTCGAAATTTAGCAAAGGACATAAATGATACAAAAAGAATATTAAAGAAAATGTTTCAAAAAGTTAATGATATCAATTTGCATAACTCTTTATCAAATATTATTTATTTGACAAGTGATAAGTATAATCTGTGGGATGAATTTAAAGCAAGAGGCATACTTACAATGAAATATAATGATCTCAATTATAAAAGTGCAGTTAGGGTAACAATTCATAGCGATATGCTTTTAAAAGAAATTTTATTAGAAAAGATAAGTGATATTTTAGAATTAAGATATTAGGAGTGGTAGGCAATCTAAATATCTAGATAATTATATAGCCTCTCGGCATTTCGAGGGTTGAAGGGGCTAAATTTGCAAAAAATTACTGGGAATTTCAGTGGCTAAATAAAATTATAGTAAATGAGGCGAAGTTTATTAAAAATGGGCATAGGAAATAAACGTCACAGATCCATTATTAAAAAAAACAGTGATTTAATCTACGATAGGAAAAATTAATGATTTTAAGTCAGCAAAGCTATCATTTAAATGTGTAAACCAAGCATCTAAATGTTGGTAAATCATAATTCCATAAACCCTAATTTACCACATTTTCGTGGAACGATATCGTCCGGATTCTAGTTTGTAATCTATCTTCTCTCGTTTATTAGAACGCTCAATTGAAGTTCGACGTTTGTAAATCATCTTCCATTTTTTTGATTTACGAGAGGTTTTGGGAAATAGTCGCAAATTGTCCTTGAAGAATGTGTGGAATGTACGTCCATATTTTGCGTTAGAGCAGGGAGTGGGGCAAGATTTTTAGTACCATTAGACAAAGAACATCTCCATTTTGGTGGCATTAAGTATTATCCTTACCATTACGCTTCATTTCTAGATTGAGTGGGCAAATAGGAATGCCTCTAGGAGAAATGGAAATATCATTATTTGTTGCAGTATTTTTTTTACTGCGATTGTTTAAAGCACTAAAAGATTCAATATTATGATGATCTAAAAGAAGATAAATGGCATCAGCAGCATGAGCGGCATCAAGCAATATTTTATCTATCGTGCCCAAGGTGAAACGTTGCTTGAATTCAGATGAACTTACAACTAAACTAACAGTATCGTGTCTGGAAGCGGGATGAAGTCTTGGATATAAGGATAAATCATATTGGCTATCCAAAGCAGAAATCATATATAGGTGATAGCCGTTAAAGTATGTTTCTCTAGAACTATCACAACCAGAGTTGTAGTCGGGTTGGGAGCAGGCTCTAGAGTGGTTACAATTAGTAATGCTTTGGGAATGGCAACTACAAGTTGGTTTACTTCTATGATAAACGTAGGTAACTATAGGAGTAGCATCACCTGAAATACTAAGAGAATTAATGTCACCAAGTAAACCAAGCTTTGAAGAAATGGCAAGAATTTGAGTCTGAAAAAAGTGAAATAGTCGTTCGGAAGGAAGTGAAGTTTCTATATTTCCATGACGAATAATCCACTCGTCCAGACGTTTAACCTTCCCTGGTGTTGTATTAGGAGCTTTTTCACACTTCTTTCCTTTTTTAACTTTATGTTTACGCTTCTTCTGTTTTTGTGGCTTAAGGTTGTCTGAGCTTGATGCCCAAAGGCGTTTGAAGAAGTCGTAGAATGTGCCAATACCAGGGATATCATCGGGTTGGAAACCGCTGATGATAGCATAATAGGGAATGCGCTTCATTTCATTAATTCATTCGGTGATACCGATTTCAGGTTTGGTCATGAGAAAGAGAAGAAATGAGCGAAGCATGGAAGCTGGATCACGCGGTTTCGGACCCTTCGGGTCATAACAATCTTGAAGCAAAGTAGTTATGCAAGATAAATCAATCATCCAAAATTTTGCGACAAGATGCCAGTCACTATTGACAATAACGAAGGTTCCGCCAGAATAGTAAAGTCGGAGACGTTCGAGAACAGAATCTTGATATGTAGAATGTGAAATTAATATAGGTTTCATATAAAATACCTCCCAGTATGTTTAAAAGGGAAAAATCACCCTTTTTAGCGATTATGGTTGTATTTTGAAAAAGTCAAGTGTTTTTATTAAATTTTTAAAAATATTTAAGCATATATTAATTTCCATTTTGTATAGATTAAAATCAAAATTTCTCCCACAAAAGTAGGAGGAATGATATAAAAGAGTTTTAAGTAAAATCTTAAAACTCAACCCTCGGCGAATGCCGATAGGCTATTTATGAGTACTCTCGGAAACTAAATAATAAATAACAAAATTTTATGCAGTTTAAAATATGCCTGATTTTTGCAATGAAAATATTAAAAACAGGCATGAC
>JAKBFR010000130.1 GCA_021837545.1 Bacillota bacterium
TTATAGTTAACTCTAAGGTGTAACATATAATATGTAGAAAAAATTAAATTATAAAAGGAGAGTGTATTTATGGAAAATTTCAATTATTCAATACCAACAAAAGTTTATTTTGGAAAAGGGCAAATAGCTAATCTTGCAGCTGCAATTAAAGAATATGGAAATAAAGTTCTTATTACTTATGGAGGAGGAAGCATAAAGAAAATTGGTTTATATGATGAAATGACTAAAATTTTAAATGATAATCAAATATCTTATGTTGAGCTTTCAGGAGTAGAACCTAATCCTAAAATTGAAACTGTTAGAAAAGGAATTAAACTTTGCAGGGAGAATAATGTAGATGTTGTCCTTGCTGTAGGTGGAGGAAGTACTATTGACTGTTCAAAGGTTATTGCAGCAGGTGTAAAATATGATGGGGATGCATGGGATTTAGTAACTAATCCAAATAAAATTGGAGAGGTCTTACCGATAGTTACAATATTAACATTATCAGCAACTGGTTCAGAAATGGATAGCTTTGCGGTAATTTCTGATATGAATACTAATCAAAAGCTCGGTACAGGTCATGAAAATATGAAACCAAAAGCTTCAATTTTAGATCCTGAATATACTTATTCAGTACCTAAAAATCAAACAGCAGCAGGAACAGCTGATATTATGAGTCATATTTTTGAAAATTATTTTAATCATACACAAGGTGTAGACATTCAAGACAGTACAGCAGAAGGGTTACTTAGAGCTTGCATAAAATATGGGAAAATAGCAATAGAAGAACCTACTAATTATGATGCAAGAGCAAATTTAATGTGGGCATCAAGCTGGGCTATTAATGGATTAATATCTTATGGAACAAATTCACCATGGGTTGTACATCCAATGGAACATGAATTAAGTGCATTTTATGATATAACACACGGCGTAGGTCTTGCAATACTAACACCTCATTGGATGAAATATTCTTTAGATGAGAATACTGTCAATAAATTTGCACAATATGGAGTAAATGTTTGGGGAATAGACAAAAACTTAGATAAATTCCAAATAGCTAATAAAGCAATAGAAAAAACAGCAGAATTCTTTAAGGAACTTGGAATTCCAAGTACCTTAAGAGAAGTTGGAATTGAAGAAGAAAAATTTGAAGTAATGGCAAAGAAAGCTATAAATCCATACTTTAAGTATGCATTTAAACCACTTGATGAAAATGATATAGTTAATATTTATAAAGCAGCATTTTAGGTATACAGATAACTAACTTCCAAGTTAAATTATATTGGTAATTATAAAAGCACTAAATGTTAATGTTCAATTTTAAATGATTAATAATTAAGCATTGCACTTGAACATTGATAATTAATTGTTTGAATTCTAAGTATCTATAATTTTAATTAAATCATAATAGTTATTAATTTAACTTATTATGGTTTAATTTACTTTGTGTTAATATCTGATATATAATCAAAGCATATTTTGATGTATCAAAGGAGTAGATTTATGAGCTTATTGAATTATGGTGACAAAGTAGCCATTGTTGCTTGTTCTAATGGATTGGATGAAAGTAATATAATAAAGATGAAGGAATTAGAAACCACACTAAATACTATCGGCCTTAAAACTGTATTTAGTGATAAAATATATAAAAAAATTTCTAATTTCAATGGAACTGGTGAGGAGAGAGCAGAAAATTTAATGAATTTTTTTAAGGATTCTAGTATCAAAGCTATATTTGATGTGTCTGGTGGAGATTTAGCTAATGGGGTTTTGGACTATTTGTATTTTGAAATTATAAAGAAGAATATTAAACCTTTCTTTGGATATAGTGATTTATCTGTAATTATAAACTCTTTATATTCAAAAACAGGAATGAAAACTTATCTGTATCAAATAAGAAATTTAATAGAAGTCAACAAGAATAAACAAATTGAAGACTTTAAAAACACATTTATGGGCGCCGGCAATGAACTTTTAACATTTAATTATCAATGGATACAAGGAAATTCTATGGATGGAATTGTTGTAGGAGGAAATCTTCGTTGTTTCTTAAAACTTTCAGGCACAGAATATATGCCGGATTTTCAAGATAAAATTATATTTTTAGAAAGTTTAGGAGGAGATGTGCCTAAAATGACCACATATTTAACTCAATATAAACAAATTGGTGTATTTAAAAAGGTTAAAGGAATAATACTTGGAAGTTACACAGAAATGGAAAGAGAAAAATATTCTCCAAGTATAATAAAAATAATAAAAGAAATTGTAAATAATCCTAATATGCCAATCGCAAAGACAAATGAAATTGGACACGGAAAAGATTCAAAATGTATAATCATTGGTGGAAGAATAAAACTATAATATGGCAATTTATAGTTTAACAAATTGTACATAAAATAATAACAAAAAGTCCAAATTTATCTGTTAAGCTATTGTTAAGGTTACTATAGTAATATGGGTTTATAGGAAATTATATGATTTAATTACATATTAATGTCATTAGTAATAATATCGAAAATAATTGATTGAGGGAGTGCACAAATGAAAAATATAAGAAATCTATCTATTAAAACAAAATTATTAACAGGTTTTATGACCATTGCTTTATTAATTGGAGTAACTGGATTTTTCGGAAAGTTTGGTATGAGAAATATTGAGAACAATTCAAAACAAATATATTCTGATAATTTACAAAGTATTGATAAAATACATTCAATTAAAGAAAATTTTTTGATAGAAATTGGAATAGTTAATGATGCGGTGTTGGAACAAGATGACTCTAAAATTGCGACAGACTTACAAAAAATTGATACTGTTAGAACTAAAAATACTACATATATTGATGCTTTTGGTAATAGTTCTATGTCCGATGATGAAAAAAAGGAATTTAATGATTTCACTTCTCTTTTAGATAAATATTCAACTGAAAAAGATAATGTTTTTGAATTGCTTAAAGCGGAAAATTATACAGAAGCAAAGATTGAATTAGCTGATCTTACTCAAATTACAGATAGTATGTCTGAAAAACTTGATAATTTAATTCAAATAAACCAAAAGCAAGCAGAAGAAGCTAATAACAGCGATACAGAAAATTATAATATAACAACTAATATAATGCATATAATTTTGGCTTTGGGACTTGCCTTAGCAATTATTATTGGGGTAGGTTTGGCATCCTATATATCAAAGACAATAAAAAAAGGATTATTATTTGCAGAAGCTTTAGGAAATGGAGATTTAACATACTCACTAGAAAGTAATAGCAATGATGAACTAGGAAAACTTATCAAAGCATTAAATAACGCAAAAGATAAGATGAAATTAGTAATTGAAAATATATTAGATCAAGCTCAAGGGCTAACATCGTCTAGTGAAGAACTATCAGCTACATTAGAAGAGATGTCAAGTAATTTTGAAAATATAGATAAGAACACATCTGGTATAGTGCAAAACATAATAGGCATAAATGCAATTACTGAAGAATTATCTTCAACTATGGAAGAAGTTAATTCAGGAATAACTCAATTAGCTTCTAATTCAACTGAAAGTAGTCAACAATCCATAGATATTAAAGAAAGGGCTACTGACATAAAAGAAAAGGGGTTTGATTCTAAAAATGTTGCAGATAAGTTATATGAAGAAAAGCAACATAAGATACTTGATGCGATTGAGCAAGGAAAGGTAGTTAGTGAAATTAGTATAATTGCAAAATCTATTGCAGCAATAGCAGAACAAACAAATTTACTTGCTCTAAATGCCAATATTGAAGCAGCAAGAGCTGGAGAAAATGGAAAAGGCTTTGCAGTTGTTGCAAATGAAGTAAAGGTACTTGCTGAACAATCTGCCGGTTATGTAAAGAATATTCAAAATGTAATTTCAAATGTTCAAGTTACATTTGATAATTTATCAGGTAATTCAAAGGATATTCTATATTATATTGATAATAGTGTAAAAAAGGATTATGATTTATTGATAGATACAGGAGAAAAATACGAAAAGGATGCCGCTTTCATTAGCGATTTATCTCAAAATATTGCATCAATGACACAAGAATTAAATGCATCTACAGAAGAGATTTCAGCTGTTGTACAGACTATTGCAAATAATATGAAAGATACTAAAGGTAATTCAGAAGAAATTTTAATAGGTATAGAGGAAACAAATAAAGCAATTGAGCAAGTTGCTATAGTAGCTCAACAGCAAACAGTAGCTGCTGAAAAGTTGACACAACTGGTATTAAATTTTAAAATATACCCCGATAAATAAAGCGCGCACATATAAAAAGATGCGCACCGCTAAAAAGAGTGCGAAGCACAATTAAGAACTTATTAAGCACAATTAGGAACTTATTAAGTGCAACCAAGAACTTAGTATAGTTTCAGAAGACAATTACATACAGATTTATAGCCGTATAAAACTAGAAATGAAATTCCTAGTTTTATATGGCTCATTTTTTTGAATAAAGGCTAGGGTTGTGGTAAGAATGTATTCCATTTGTTATGGGGTGTAAGTTAAATGTAATTATTTACTTGTTCCTTTTAAATATAAATGCTATATTAAAAAAAGAACAAATTTGGTATTAATTTTTATTTTGGGGGATAAATATGCAAAAGGATGAAGGAGCTAAAGTTGTTAATGGGGAAATAATAGTTGTGGATGGTTCAAATGAAGAACGTATAACCATAAAAGCTCGTAAAAATATAAAATTATTTATTAATGATAAAGAATGTGAGATTCATAAGATATATGAAGTAACTTCAAGAGACAAAGTAACATATAATTGTGAAAAAACTCAATCTAATAGGAAAGCAAATGTAATTATTTCTGAAGACAAAATGAAAGCATATATAACTGTAGAGTATATACCTGAAATTGAGTACAAACTAAAAGATAGGGAAGCCTTTTTTAATTTGGCTATTTCTACTGAAATTATATCTCAGAAGGAACCAGAACATTTCACAATGTTTGAATTAAAAGCAATGCTAAAAGACAAGGGTATAGTGTATGGAATTAAAGAAGATAAATTAGAATTAGCTACAGAAGGATCTGTGAAAGACATTTTAGTTGCAGAAGGTAAAATCCCCGTAAAGGATATACCTAATGAAGTGAAATTGTTTTTTACTCCAACTCAAATTATGTTTCCAGAACCGGATTCTAAAGAAAAAGTTGATTATAAAAATCTATTTAGAATTTCAAATGTTAATGCAGGGGATAAAATTGCAGAAATAGTTCCAGAAGTGATTGGTGAAGATGGAATTAATATATTAGGAACAGTGATAAAGAGAGATTATATTAGAAAAATGCCCATAAACACTTTGAGTGGATGTAAAGTTGAAAATAATAATATTATAGCAATTATTGATGGAAAAGCTCACATATCAAATCGAAATGTTAGCGTTAATCCAATTTATACTATAGAGTCTGTAAATATGAATACTTGTAATATAAAATTTTATGGAGATATAGAGGTTTATAATAATGTTGATGATAATATGTCTGTTAAGGCAGGAGGATCTTTAGATGTAAGTCAAAATGTTAATACTTCAAGCGTAGTTACTGGTGGAGAAATAACTATACTTGGAAATGCAATTAATTCAAAAATTTTATCGGGACAAATTGATATAAGAAAAAAAGAATATTCAGATGTATTAGTTGAATTTAAAGATATTGTATTAAACATGATTAATGCTATAAATTCATTAAACCTTAATAGATCAAAATTTGAAACTAGCGATTATATAAGAACTTTAACTGAAAAAAGTTTCAGTGATTTTCAAAAAATAGCGTTAAATATAGTAGCACTAAATATAAAAAATAAAATAAAGCATAATAAGTTAGTGGATTTTATTAAAGATAAAGTATTAGACCAGCTAATAATAGTCAAGTAAATTTTAAAAAAAGTTAAATTATAAAAAAGTGCATAGAAAACAAACCGTTTGAAAACACGAACGGTTACAAAAAATGGAATTTAATTAAGCAATCTTGCTTA
>JAKBFR010000131.1 GCA_021837545.1 Bacillota bacterium
AGTGATTATAGTAGTGACTTATACCATGCTCTGCTAGTTTTTCTATGCACACCTCTTTTAATCCATATATTTCATCCCATGCAGGGTGGTGTGTCACCATCATATCAACTCCATGAATTCTTGCTTCCTCTATAGTTTCAAGAGTTAGGTTAACACAGTATCCTAATTTTTTAACTTTTTTATCTGCATGGTATGTAATTCCAGATTCACTAGAATAGATTTCCTTACTTGTTACATTAAAAAGATCATTAATTCTTTCAACAATATGTGAAACATCCATATACTTCCCTCCTCAATTTCATCATGTTTTGCCTTTAATTCTCATTATTACCTTGGTTGTAATGAATCTCTTTGTATTACATCATAATACAAAGAGATTGTGTGCTTACATTTTAATAACATTTTGGAATCTTGAAAACTGGCATCTTCTATATGTGTAAGTTGCGTCCTATATGAAGATTGCGTCTTAAATCATTTTTAAAGTCCAATTCCAAAGAGTGGTACTAAACAACATGCCATAAAAATAATACTGATTAATGTTCCTATCTTATTTGTATATTTTCCAAATTCATTATGATTCATCTTCATAGGGTTTATCACATCAATAAAAACAAAATACATACCTAATGCAATAAATCCAATAATAATACCAATAAGACCTTTTCTTAAAATCGTAAATATTGTGCTGAAATATGACCAAACTAAAAACCCGAAAAACATATACCTTATAATGAAGATTGCCCTATCAATCGTACGTACATTTTTTTGAATCTTTTCTTCAAACACATTATCAACTCCTTTCTATAAATTAATTCGCACTTTATTACAGTTGTGACAACGCTAAACACTGGTATTCACTAAATTTCATTCCGTGTAAATTATATCATAAATTTCAATTATAAGGAATAAGACTATCTTCTGCGGTACTGCAATATTAATAAGCTTATGGCTTTATTAATTAAGAAAGACCAGCTACACTGCTACTCTTCCCATGTTATACATTTGAGTTACTTCATCTATACCTTTTCTTTTATACTTACTAATTGTATTCTCACTAATGTATAAATTTTTACTTATAACAAGCCATGCCATTTTATCTATATATATATTCTTAATAACTTCCCTAATCTTAGGCTCCAGTCTAGCAATGCAGTAATCAAGTTTCCTAATCTCGTATTCGGAGGCTACTATCATTTTTCTTATTTCTTCTTTAGCTTCATTATTCATTCTTTTAGATACTTCACTGTATATCAGTGCTATTTTACAAGTTTTATCTGATGGAGTGCTACTTGATACTCTTTCATCATTGCCTGATGAAAAATTCATAGCATCTATAATCTCCTCTGGAACTAAATTCTCATAGGTTTCTAGCTCAAACTTTAGCTGCTCTATATCCTTTAAAATCTCATTATAGTTTCCAAATAAATATTCAACATATTCTTTAGTCTCCACTTTTTCATCCCTCTCCTTCACTTAGAATTCTTTGCTATATTTTATAAAATACTAAACTTTCTTAACCTTCCTTACTTTAAATTTTGCTCTCCAAGTCCCCCTGATTTGCAGTGCAGCTCTAGTAGCGTATCCTTCGTATCCATAAATGCCCTTTTTCCTTACGCGGGGGTATATATGCGTTATATACATACAGGTATATTTATATTTCTCTATTTTATATACCTCAATAGGAAAATACGGATACATTGGATACAATACAGCTAAAGCCTTACTGCTACTGAATTTAGCCCGTATCCTTAACCGTATCCATAACACTTTTTTATGGATACAGGGCTACACTAAGTTTTATAAATTTAAGAATTATAGAAAAAACTATTTTTATAAATACTATGGATACGTATCTATAAAGGTCATTAAGGATACACAGGATACAGTAATTTTGCTATAAGGATACATCAATTTCATGAAGAACCCACTCTTACAAAGGCTCTTTGAAGTCCATAATTTTTCCCAAACCTAAGCTTTCCTGTTCCCTTAGAATAAGGTTCCCACCCTTCCATTTTGCGAAGGATATCGTTTATCTCTCTTGCCTGCATAGGTGTCATTTGCTTAATGTCTCCTTTAAAAAACTCCACCCAGATTTCCATAGCACAAACTTTATCTCTTTTAATTGTACCTTCCTCACCACTTTCAAGCCCACCACCATGAAGAAATATCTGTCTAGCTACCACATCAAGCTCCCCCCAGTTTTCAGGTAATAATGTGTCAAGGTGCTGGCGAATCATGCCATCCTTGGCACTTTCCTCAGTATGTTGTTCTTGCCTTTTAATAGCTTCTTTTTCAATATCCGCTTCAAGGCATAATTTCTCCCCACCGTTCCAAAGCTCCACAGCCTCAGCCCATATTTGATCTATCTCAGCTTGCACCATATCCACCCAAAGATTCTTTTTTCTTTTACTTTTACCTACTACTACAGGCCAAAACCTTCTATTTCCTGTTTTATCACGAAGAAACTCACTATCATTAGTAGTTCCAAAAAACACGCACTGCCTGGGGAATTTAGTAACTCTCTTACCATAGGCTACTCTATAAATATCCTCTCTTTTAGATATAAAGTGTTTTACTGCCTCCGCTTCAGCTTTCCTTGTAGCTGAAAGCTCTGCCATTTCTATGAGCCAGGCATCTTGAAGTTGCTCATAGGCCTCCTTACCTTGCACTGTGTTTAAAGAATCTGAATACCAAGATTGTCCAAGTAAACTTACAATATGACTCTTACCAATACCCTGATTTCCAACTAAAACCAGCATATTATCAAATTTTATACCTGGCACAAATACCCGAGCCACCGCTGCCACCATAGCTTTTCTTGTAACTGCTCTATTATATGGACTATCCTCAGTTCCAAGGTAATCAATAAGCAAGGAATCTACTCTGGGTGCTTCATCCCAAACCAAAGCATTTAGGTACTCCCGTATAGGATGATATTTATTTTTCTCCTCAACAATTAATACCCCATCAATAATTTTATTTGGAGCAGTTATGCCATAGGCCTTTTCAAAATAATGCCGAAGTGCCGCATCATCACTGTCCTTCCAGCCATCCCCTTCAACCTTACTTAACAGCTTATGCCAAGGCAAATCTCCTCTTATCATAGTTCTATGTGAAAACTCATTAAGAGCTATTTTTCCTTTTAAGCTAGGGTCATTTGTAAGTATTAAAATTATATTTTCTGTAGAGGACTTGTAATAGCCTTTATTATTAACCTCTAAAAGCTTTAACCACTCTGTATCTATTTCTTCTACATCCTCTATGACATTAAACTCCTCCTTTGCACTGTTTAGCCGCTCCACTCCTAGGGTTAATTTTACTGCCTCATCCTCACGACTAAAGTCCATCATTGCAGCATAGGATGGTAATTTCACTGCTGCAATACTGGAATCTATAGCTTCATCAAGGTGTCCAAATTTATGAATTCTAACTAAGTCAAAGGCATTACAAAGCTTTCCAGAGGAGGGGTCTGTACCATGATGTGAGAAAGCAAAATCACCCTTTTCATAAATAATGAGTCCTCCAGAGCTAGATCCCTTTATATAGGTGTATCTGTTTTCTTCAGCAGTTTTAACATATACCTCACTTAAAAACTTCTCTAAAGCTTCATGGATGGAATAACTACGGCAAAAGGCACCTACTATCCCCTTCTTTTCTCTTGGATTACCTTGCTTATCCGCAAGTTTTTCTCTTTGGATTTTAGCTCTTGAGGATACAGGCCAAGATTTTGTATCTTTCCAATCCTCATATCTATTTAGAAGCTCCTCTGGATTTAACCAAACTGTATCTAGGTAATTAAATTCAAA
The DNA here is from genome assembly GCA_021837545.1 of Bacillota bacterium. The sequence goes on from JAKBFR010000131.1 coordinate 3,807, forward strand.
GATACCATCATGACTGGTAGAGGGCCAATACATTAATCTTGATGGCTCATAGGTGGTATCATCAAAATTATCCATGCCTATATCCTCAGCTACTTTTCTAGCTATAGCCTGATATTCTTCTGGACCTACTGGTGTACTTAGTGGAATTACAAGCCTAAGTCTTGATTTTTCTTTGCTATGCTTATGAGTAGTATACATACAACAAGCAAAATCGAAGAGCATTTCTATAGTCTCCCATAAGCCTTCTCGCCCATAGTCAGCATCCAAAGTAAGTACTGTTCTTTTAAGCACGGTGTCACTTTTTCTTTTTCCATCTTTTAAGGAGCCCCCTACAAAACCACCTACATCTTTAATATTATCTTGCTCATTTTTAGGAAGCGCTTTATATTCTTCAACAGTTTCTGAGGTGTAAGTGGTCCTGCTAAGTCTCTCTAATAACTGTGACCATTTAACCTCCTCATTCTTCCACTTTGTTTCCTTGCGGTTTCTTCCTGTAGCGATAGTAATCCTTCCGTCCTGCTTTAGTTTAAACTCTGTTTTAGCCTCAGTACTCATGTTTTATCACCCGTTCCCCATTATTTTCCTTTAAGACCTTGCTTTATTTCTATACCAAAATTCCCTTATACTAATCCTTCTTATAGTAGTCAGTTTCAAAAGCCTCTGCTCTTAGTGGCAAGCCTTTCGCCCAAGCTATAGAGGTTCCCATTATGTCTTGAACCTGCTCTAAGGAACCAAAGTCATAAGGTACATCTAGCACTACCTCATCATGAATGTGCATTATAATCTTATAGCCTGCCTCATGTAGTCTAAGCATATTAACGCCTAAACAATCTCTAGCTATAGCTTGTACTATATTTTCTGTAAGCTTCCCACCATAAGTACTTAATCTTCCCCACTGCTTGGTTCCTTGTACTATCCCCTCATAAGTTATCATAGCCTTATCAAATCTTTTATCCCTTTCAAGCCTAGGTCTAACATAAGAAAGCTTTCTTCCTGAGGGTAGTTTTATAAAAAGTATTCCTTTCTCAAAAGAAAATACTATACCCTTTTGTAACTTTACAATGGTTTCATCTCTTACAGTAATAATTGCAGCTCGCTCTACCTCATTCCAAAGCCTTACAATGTTTGAATTAGAAGCTCTCCATGCTCTTATAAGCTTTGGAAGTTCTTCTTCCTTTAATCCCATTTTCAAAGCACCCATAGCAAGAAGTGCTCCTGTGCCTCCTTGATAACCAAGGGCTAATTCTGCCACCTTGCCCTTTTGCCTAAGAGAGCTACCTTTAGTTACAGCTCCTAAAGGTACTCCAAACATTTGTGCTGCAGAGGCTTCATAGATCTTTCCATGAGAATTAAATACATCCATCCTCCACTTCTCACCTGCAAGCCAAGCAATAACTCTAGCTTCAATGGCACTAAAATCTGCTACTATAAACCGGCTATTCTCTGAGGGAATAAAAGCAGTTCTTATAAGCTGTGATAAAACCTCTGAAACACTAGTAAAGAGCATTTCTAAAAGTTCATAGTCTCCTTCTCTTAATAAACTTCTTGCAAGGTCTAAGTATTCTAATTTATTTTGTGGAAGATTTTGTACCTGCACTAACCTTCCTGCCCATCTCCCTGTTCTATTTGCACCATAAAATTTAAGAAGTCCTCTTATGCGATTATCCTTGCATAAGGCTCTATTCATTGCCTCATATTTTTTAATTGAAGTTTTTGAAAGCTCCACTCTTAGCTGCAAAACTCTCTTTACCTTTTCATTACTTACCACCTTTAATAGATTTTCTACGCTTTCTTTAGATAATGTTTCTATTTCCACGCCCTCTGTTTCAAGTAACCATTTCTTCATTTGAGCAGTGCTTTTAGGATTTTTAATTCCTGTTAGAGTAATAGCTTCATTTTTTAATTCTTCTTGGTATTTAAAGTCACAAGCTAAGGCATGGTTTATAAGTTCCCTATCAACTTTGACTCCCGTATCATTAATTCTTTGATCTAAGCACCAGAGCTTCTGCTCACTTTCCGTGATTTCGTACTTTCCAAGGAGTTTTCTTATATTCCGCTCTACCTCAACATCTTGTTTGCAATAGCTTTTAAAAAGCTCCCATTTATCACTATCCTGCTGTGGTAAGTTTCTATTTCTAAAGCCACTTCCCTTTGTAGCACTACACGG
>JAKBFR010000132.1 GCA_021837545.1 Bacillota bacterium
ACAAAAAGTAAAGAAGGTAGTTGGAAACATAAAGCTTTCATAAATGGTTTGGGAGCAACAGTTACAGCAGCGACATGTATAATAATAGGAGTAGAGAAATTTACACATGGAGCATGGATTGTACTTATATGTATACCACTGATTGTAACTGCAATGCTAAGAATTAAAAGGCATTATACTAAAGTAAGTGAAAACTTAAAAATCGATACAGAAGTTGAAAGTTTAATTATAAGAGAATCTATAACTAAATATGTTATTGTACCAGTACAAACAATAAATAAATCTTTTATAAAGACCTTAAATTATGCTTTAACAGTTGGGGAAAACATAGAAGTTTATCATGTGAGTACAGATGAAGAACAAACAAAAAAATTAATAGAAAAGTATGGAAGATTAGGAATTGCAGCACAACTTGTAATAGAAAATGCTCCGTATAGAAATATTAATCATAAATTAGTTGCTTATGTAGAAGAAAAACATAAACAATTAGGAACACATGAAGTAATTACAATAGTGATGCCTCAATTTATAATACATAAATGGTGGCATCAGGCTCTTCACAATCAAACCTCTGTATTTTTGAGAAGAGCTATATTAAAAATGAGAAATGTAATAATCATAACTGTACCTTATATAATTAATGAATAGATTAAAGAAAAGGTTTGATGGTATCTTAAAATAACTTTAAGATACCATCATTTTTTTTATTAATAATGCAAAATATAGGATTATTGATTTAATAAAAATACATGATTTATTTAAAAAAACATTAATATAAAGATAAAATAAATATGAATTATACGTAATATATAGCGAAAATATAACATTTGATTGACAATGATATTCTCTGAGGGTATAATTCAAAATGTAAAATGATAACAAGAAATGACAATGAAGTCAACCTAAATAGAGTTGACTCTTTTTATTATTATAGAGAAGGAGAAGAATAAAATGAAGAGATTAAAAAGAATAGTTGCAGTAGCATTATGTGTAGCAACAATTGCAGTATTAGGCGGGTGTGGTTCTAAAAGTGCAGATGGGGGAAAAGTATTACGTGTAGGAACAGAGGGGGCATCTGCACCATTTAACTGGACGCAAACTGACAATTCAAACAATGCAATTCAGATTAATGGTGGCAATGAATATGCAAATGGGTATGATTTAATGATTGCCCAAAAGATTGCAGATAAAATTGGATATAAACTAGAGGTACATAAAATGGAATTTGATGGATTAATTCCAGGTGTAACTTCTGGAAAAGTTGATGTTGCAATTGCACAAATGAGTATTACAAAAGAACGTATGCAAAGTGTAGATTTTTCAGATCCATATTACAAAGCTAGTATAGTAGCACTTACTAAGAAGGGGACTCCTTATGAGAATGCTAAAAGTGTTTCTGATTTAAAGGGCGCTATTTGCTCGTCTCAGTTAAGTACAGTTTGGTATGATATGTTAAAGCAAATTCCAGATGCTAAAATCCAACCAGCTATGGATACTGTACCTTCTTTAATAGTTGCACTTTCATCTGGTAAAGTAAATGTTGTTACAATGGATAAACCAACAGCTATGGCAGCAGTTCATTCAAATCCAGATTTAGTTATGATAAATCCTGAAGGAGACAATGGATTTAAGGCTTCTGATGAAGATGTAAATATTGGTATCGCTATTAAAAAAGGAAATAAAGAATTAACTGATAAGATTAATAAAGCAATTTCAGAAATTTCAGAAGAAGACCGTAATAAGATAATGGAAGAGGCTATTAAAGTACAACCATTATCAAAATAGTAATAATAGAAAATAAGGAGGTTTGTATTATAAACCTCCTTATTTTAAGGCAGAATAAAAGGGTAAGTATACTAGTATATTCTCTTTGTAGTGCCTAAAATATATTTTTTGTGAGGTGGAAAAGATATGACATCAAATGCGCCAGTTGGATTTTTTCAATGGGTATGGTTTATTTTACAACATTATGGAAATCTATTTATACAAGGAGCATTTTATACACTTTTAATTGCAATAGTTGGTACAATAGTTGGATGCATTATAGGATTTTTTGTAGGTATAGTAAAAACTATAGAAATAGATTCAGAAGCAAATATAATCCATAAAGTTCTATTAAAATGCTCAAAAATGTTTTTGTCTGTTTATGTAGAATTCTTTAGGGGAACTCCTATGATTGTGCAAGCTATGGTTATATTCTATGGGGCTATGGAAGCATTTGCAATTGATTTATCTCCATTAGCAGCAGGATTAATAGTTGTTTCAATTAATACAGGTGCTTATATGGCAGAAACTGTACGTGGAGGGATTTTATCTGTTGATTCAGGGCAAACAGAAGGAGCAAAGGCAATTGGAATGACACATTTTCAAACAATGATATATATAGTACTTCCGCAAACATTACGAAATATAATGCCTCAGATAGGTAATAATCTAATTATAAATATTAAGGACACATCTGTATTAAATGTAATATCTGTAACAGAATTATTCTTTGTAGGTAAATCAGCATCTGGCGCTTATTATAAATATTTTGAAGTATTCTTTATTATCTGTATGATTTATTTTGTTATAAATCTTATAATTTCTAGATTATTGCGTTTTATAGAAAATAAAATGGATGGACCTGATAGTTATAAGCTTGTTACTAGTGATTATATGTCAGGAGAAATAACAGAAAACAGCTCAACTATAAAAGTGAAGGAGGGCAAACGATAGTGGAAGCAGTAGATAATATAAAAAGTAAATATCCTATATTAGAAATCAATCATCTAGGGAAAACTTTTGGGAATAACCAAGTATTAAAAGATATTGATTTTAATATAAAGCAAGGAGATGTAGTTTGTATTATTGGTGCATCAGGGTCGGGAAAATCAACGCTTCTTAGATGTATAAACATGTTAGAAACTCCTACTTCAGGTGAGATACTACACAATAAAGAAAATATAATGAATAAACGTAAAGAAATAACAAGCTACAGGGCAAAAGTTGGGATGGTATTTCAACAATTTAATCTATTTAATAATATGACAGTGATTGAAAATTGCATGATTGGAGTTAATAAAGTTTTAAAAAAGGATAAGAATTATGCAAATAATATTGCAATGACGTACTTACAAAAAGTGGGAATGGCTCCATATATTAATGCAAAGCCACATCAACTTTCTGGAGGACAAAAACAACGTGTAGCAATTGCTCGTGCACTTGCTATGGAACCAGAAGTACTTTTATTTGATGAACCAACTAGTGCTTTAGACCCTGAAATGGTTGGAGAAGTTCTAGAAGTTATGCGTGCTCTTGCTAAAGAAGGCATGACTATGATTATAGTTACTCATGAAATGGCTTTTGCTAGAGATGTGTCTACTAGAACTGTATTTATGGAAAATGGAGTTATTGTAGAAGATGACATTCCAGATATTATATTCAATAATCCTAAAAATAAGCGTACACGCGAATTTTTATCGAGATTTATGGAACATTAAAATAAAATATTAAAGGAAGAGGTTTAAGTATGCCTCTTCCTTTAGTATTTTATTGCTTGTTATAAAGAAATATATATGTTAATTTAAGAATTTACATTTTGAATATTCTAAAACTGCTTATATAGATAATAGTTATTCTAAATTCAATTTATTTTTTAATATATAATTAGTTATTGCAAAATAAACTATGAAGAATACTAAATTAAATAAAATAGCAAATATCAAAAATAAATGAATAGTTAATAATGATTGAATATTATCATAAAAGGTTTTACCAATAATTGAAGAAGCTATTCCTATAGAAGATGAAATTGCAGTTGTAATTAAATTTAAGACTATGAATGCACCAAAAGAGGATAGTATTCTATGTTTATTAAATAAATGTCCGATTGATATAGAGGCATAGATCATGGTTAGAAATTTTATTAAGTATACTAAAATTGCAATAATTATTTCTATAATCACTATATAAAAATGAACCCCAAATTCAGAATATCCATCTGAAAGTGCTCTAAATAATTCATTGAAAAATTTACTGAAAGTATTAGGATTAAATGCCATAATAATTATTGAAAGTATAGCTACAAAGATACTTATTATATTCCAAAAAGTAGCAATTGAAATCTTGCTTGTAATATTAGTAATGGTGCTTACAGGAAGAGTATTCATCAAATATCCTTCATCTCCAAGTAAATTTTTATAAAACCTTTGTATTATTACAAAGAATGTAACTATAAAAACAGCAGCCATAGTGCACCCATATCCAAATACGCTAAGGAAAAAGGGAATTGCACCAAAATCATGAAGTTTATCTGTAACACGCGTTTCAATAAAAATCTTACTAATAGTAGCAAAAACTAATAATGTAATATAAAGTGGAATAAGAATCCTAGCAGTTGATTTAAGTTCATATTTCATTAATTTTCTTAACATTTAAATACCTCCCTAAATAGAGTATCAACACTCTTTCCTTCATTTTCTCTAATTTCATCAACACTCTTAGTCAAGAATATTTCACCAGATGATATAAATACAACATCATCTAATACTCTTTCAATATCTGAAATGAGATGAGTGGATATAATAATAGTAGCATTTTCATTATAATTAGTGATTATTGTATTTAAAATATAATCTCTAGCGGCAGGATCAACTCCAGCTATTGGTTCATCTAGTAAATAAAGATCTGCTTCTCTACTCATAACTAAGATAAGTTGAACTTTTTCCTTTGTACCTTTAGACATAGTCTTTAATTTATCGTTAGGATTAATATTTAATTTTTGAAGCATTTCATAGGCTTTTTCAGAATTAAAATTATCATAAAAATCTTTAAAGAAATTAATAATATCAGAAACTTTCATCCAATCATTTAAGTAAGTTCTCTCAGGTAAATATGAAACGATTTTTTTTGTTTCAATCCCCGGTTTAAGGCCAGCTATTAATATTGCTCCGCTTGTTGGAGTTAAAAGCCCATTTGCAAGTTTTATAAGTGTACTTTTACCACTACCATTAGGTCCTAAAAGTCCAACAATTCTGCCACGATTAATTGTTAAGTCTATACCTTTTAAAGCTTCAGAATTAGCATATGTTTTAACTAAGTTCTTACATTCCAAAATAGGATTACTATTAACAGTGATATTTGTAAAATCAGATATAGAATTATTTTCACCAGAATCATAAATCAATTTATTTTCATCATTATTCATTATTTCATCTCCTTTGATATAATTTCTACAAGTTGAATTGTTTCTTGTTTTGTATATCCGAATTTCTCCATATTATAAAGAAATTTTTCAATCTGTTCTTTTGCGAGTCCATTTCTAATATCTTTAATCATATTACTATCCTCCGTAATAAATCTACCACTTGTTCTTTGGCTAAAGACTAAACCTGTTCTCTCTAATTCTGTAAGTGCTTTTTGCATTGTGTTTGGATTAACTGAGGCGTCACTTGCCATATCTCTAACAGAGGGTAATTTTTCACCAATTTTATATACGCCTGAAATAATCCTAAGTTGTATTTGTTCCATTAGTTGCAAATATATTGGTCTATCATCATTAAAATTCCATGACATAATCTCACTCCTTCGTAAATTGATTACTGTACTGTTGTATTAGGACATTAATACAATAATACAGCAGTAGTTATTATTTGTCAATAAAATATAGATAAACAGGTACAAAGTTGTACTTATTCATCAATTAAATTGGTAATTTAAAAGTACTAATTGTCAATGCTCAATTTTAAATTGTTAACCATTGAGCATTGATAATTGAACATTGATAATTAATCACCAAATATAAGTATGATTTACAATGTGGGTATATATAATTGCAATTTCTTATTATTGACTATAAAAAAGTATTAAATACAAATTAATACAAATTAATACGAAATAATTCAAGATAACCTAAAAAAAGTCGATACTTAATAAGTAAGGTTTATGTATATAAAAAATGTTGAGAAAGAAGGCACTAAATTACTGGTTG
>JAKBFR010000133.1 GCA_021837545.1 Bacillota bacterium
ATGAAATGTTGAATTTCATGAAAAATGAAGCAGAGAGCAAAGGCTATGATGTAGTGATGCTACTTTTAACTGATTTATTAACAGAAGGTTCACAAGTTTTGGTTGCCGGTGAAAGATATGACTATATTGAAAAGACATTCAAGGTTGAATTAAAAGATTCAATGGCCTTTTTACCTGGAGTATTATCAAGAAAAAAACAAGTGATACCACCACTTACAAATGTAATTAATTCAATGAAATAAAAGGATTATTAAGATAAATTGAAATAGGCTACATACTGCACAAGTATGTAGCCTATTTATTTGATTGGCGATATAATTTATTCTAATTATTTTACGCACTTTTTCAAAATATGAAAAGTTCTTGATTGTGCTTCGCACTTTTTCAAAAAGTGAAAAGACCCTAATTGTGCTTCGCACTTTTTTTTTAGGGGAAAAGATCTTGGTTGTGCTAAAGCACCTTTTTTTAATGTGCATAACTTTTAAAAAGGAAAATATATATAGTATATAGTCTATATTAGGAGGAAAAGTTGTGATACAGGAAAAGGAATTTACATCTGGTCTTAGTACTAAAGAAGCAGAAAAGAGGATTAATAACTTTGGACTTAATGAATTGAAACACAATAAAAGAGCGTCAGCATTTAAGATATTTCTATCTCAATTTAATGATTTTATTGTTTGGGTATTGATTGGAGCTACAATAATTTCAGGAGTTATTGGGGATAAGGCAGATGCTATTACCATACTTATAATAGTTGTTATTAATGCAATACTAGGATTTGTTCAAGAATTTAGGACTGAGAAATCATTAGAAGCATTAAAGGAACTAGCAGCGCCAACTTGTAAAGTTTTAAGGGATTCAAGTATAAAAATTATAAATTCAATTTATTTAACAATTGGAGATATTGTTATTGTAGAGGCTGGAGATAGGATACCTGCAGATGGCTTTTTTATTGAAAGTTCAGGAATAGTTGTGGATGAATCTTTATTAACTGGTGAATCAGTTGGTGTAAATAAGGATGCTAAACAATATAAAATTAATGATAAACAATTAAAAATAGAAAATGGACAGAAAGCATCAAAGAGAAATAATATAGGATTTATGGGGACAACTGTAGTAAAAGGAAAAGGGTTATTTAAAGTTGATTGCATAGGCATGAAAACTGAAATGGGAAAAATAGCAGATTTAATTCAAAACATTGAGGAAGAAAGGTCTCCTTTAAATAAAAGATTAGATTCATTAGGAAAAGTTTTAGTTGTTATTTGTATTATAATTTGTGGTATCGTTACTATAATGGGAATAATAAGAGGAAATGATGTAACAGAGATGTTTTTACTTGGAGTTAGTCTTGCAGTTGCTGCAATTCCAGAAGGACTGGCTGCCATTGTTACAGTTTCATTAGCTCTTGGAGTATCTAGAATGCTTAAAAAAAATGCACTTGTAAGAAAACTCCCAGCAGTAGAAACACTAGGATGCACATCTGTAATATGCTCTGATAAGACTGGTACGTTAACTCAAAATAAAATGACAGTAAAAGAAGTTTATATAAATGGTGGACTTCATGAACTTGACAAAGAAAAAATAAGTGAATGTACAAAGTTTATGAAGGCTCTTGTTTACTGTAATGATTGTAATTATGATTTTACTAAGAATAAAATGAGTGAAGCACTTCATGGAGATCCAACAGAAACAGCATTAATAAATATGTTTTTTTATGAAGTTAAAGACCTTGAAAGTTTTATAAAAAAGACTACTAGAGTATTTGATATACCTTTTGATTCAACCAGAAAAATGATGTCAGTTATTGTAAAAGAAGGAGAAAAGGAAACTTGTTATGTAAAAGGTGCTCCGGAAAGGATAATAGAAAGATGCGATTTTATATTGGAAAATAATAAGATTAAACCGTTCACATATCAAAAGAAAAAGCAAGTAACTGATTTTATTACAGCGATGTCATCAAGAGCATTGAGATGTATAGCAGGGGCATATAAAGAAGAACATTTAATAAAAGGAGAGAAACTAGAACAAAATTTGATTTTCTTAGGTATAGCAGGAAGTATAGATCCTCCTAGAGAAGAGGCTAGAGATGCAGTTTTGAAATGCAAACTTGCAGGGATAAAGCCTATTATGATAACAGGAGATCATCAGAATACTGCCCTTGCAATAGCGAAATCTTTAAACATATGTAATACTTCTGAGCAAGTTATGACAGGTGAGGAAATTGAAGCAATAAGTGATTTAGAATTAGAAGGCAAAATAAAAAAAATACGCGTATTTGCACGGGTTTCACCTAATCATAAATTAAGAATTATAAGAGCATTTAAGAAAAAAGGGAATATTGTTGCTATGACAGGAGATGGTGTAAATGATGCACCAGCTATCAAAGAATCAGATATAGGTATTGCAATGGGTATTTCAGGCACAGATGTAACTAAAGAAGCATCTTCTATGATTCTTATGGATGATAATTTTTCAACTATAGTTGCAGCTGTGGAAGAGGGAAGAATAATATATGATAATATAAGAAAATTTATACGATATTTATTATCTTGTAATCTTGGGGAAGTTTTAACTATGTTTTTAGCAACATTATTTTATTTACCTAATCCATTGAGCCCAATACAAATTTTGCTTGTAAATTTAGCTACTGATGGACTTCCAGCAATAGCACTTGGTGTTGATCCACCAGAACAAGATATAATGAGGCAACTCCCAAGAGAAAAAAATGAGAGTATATTTGCAAGGGGATTAGTTGAAAAGATAGTGATTAGAGGTGCTTTAATAGGATTGTGTACTTTGTTATCATTCATGGTGGGTAGATATTATAAAATGAATCTGGAAACATGTAGAACTTTAGCATTATGCACATTAGTTATGTCGCAACTTATCCATGTATTCGAATGTAGGTCTGAAAGACATTCCATATTCCAAATAAAATTATTTACTAATCCATATTTAGTTGGAGCAGTTACAATATCAATAATATTATTATGTTCAGTATTATATGTACCATTTTTACAAGCTGTATTCCATACTGTAGCATTATCGCTTAATGAATGGCTTATTGTAATGTTCTTCTCAGGTATAATTGCATTTATTAACAGTGTTTATTTGTTAATTAAGTCAAAATAAAAGTGTATTGCTCAATATAGATACCTAAAGCGAAAATTAGGGTTAATTGAATAAACTACCGAAATAAAGGTCATGCATTTGTTCGGGTTACTGAGGATTTAGTTGTGAATTTCTAACAACTTCTACTGAAGAAATATCTACAACTAAATCCTCTGATGTAACGCCTCCACAAAAGCATGACCTTCATTTCTGGTATATACACTTAAGATATACGTCTAACTTTAAATTGAGTATCTATATGTTAAATACTTAAATGCTATTAATTAACCATGAAAATTTAATATTAATATTGTTTTAAAATATTTTATTCATATAATAAATATCTTTTTTTAGCAAAAATATAAAAATACTTGCTTAAATAGATGCTACTTTAAATTTATACTAATCAAAGAAAGGGATGGTATGCTTTTGTGCAGTGTTACATCAGAAGATTTTGCTGGCTGTGCTTCTTGATTATAAGTTGTTCCAAATATGCTTGTTCAAAGCTTGCCTTTGAAGCTAGCATTTTGGGCACAACTTGTAATCTTAGAAGCACCCAGCAAAATCTTCAGTAACCGTAACAAACGCATACCACCCCTTTCGGTTTATTAGTAGTAAACTTAAATTTTCACATTAATGAAAGCATTTTTATGTTTCGCAATAACCGTACTTTGTAAAGTACTATCTTCTCATGTTCATTGATTGTTGGCGTGATTTCTTAATTTGACTGTGATCTATTGGTACTAAATCTTTTTTTGTTGTAAGATTTAGTACATTCATAATTTGTACTTGTTGAGAATTTTCTTTCTTGTTATCCTTTTCACCTGTAACACCCATTATAATAACTTTATGACCTTGTTTTACAGCAATGAATTCAGGTTTTTTGAACCAACTATTTTTTTTATACCAACACTTAACAATTGTCTTGCCAGTTTCAGGTTTAATAACCATTTCAACCATTAATCTATGGAATATAATGTAACTTTTTGGAATAAGCTTTACAGATAAAATAGTTCCAGATATACTTGTGATTCTGTCACCATATTTTTCCATATAAGCATTTTGAAAATAGTTACTAAATTTACCTGTTAATTTTTCTTTAAGACTCATAATAATTACTCCTTCACATAAAAAAATCGATAATAACACTATCATATATAATAATACTCTATTATTATATCATATGTAATGAGTTAATAGGTAATATTTTTAATCGGTTAATATATCTTAAATGCTTTTATTATTGCTAAGTATTCATTGTATTGACTATAATATAATAAGAAATATTCAAAATATGAAACGAGATTTCTGGAAAATGGAATTAACAATAAATTGTATTTAAGGTAAGGCCATAGAAGTTACCCAAGAATACAAGGGTTTAAACATGAGATGTTATTAATTTACATATTTTAATATGATAATGAGGTGAGTTGTGCAAAATGGAAAATGTAATATTACATGTAGACATGGATGCTTTTTTTGCATCCGTTGAGCAAAGGGATAATCCAAATCTTAGAGGTAAGCCTGTTATCGTAGGAGGAGTAAGCGAGAGAGGGGTTGTATCAACTTGCTCGTATGAAGCTAGAAAATTTGGTGTACATTCAGCTATGCCAATGTTTATGGCTAGAGAAAAATGCCCTAACGGAATCTATGTTTCGGGGAGATATGGTAAGTATGTTAAGGTTTCTCAAGAAGTGTTTAAAATATTTAATGAAGTGACTCCATTGGTTGAGTCTGTATCTATTGACGAAGGTTTTTTGGACTTGTCACAAGGGAAAATTAAAGATGGCATAGAAGCTGCAAGATATATTAAAAATAGGGTTTTTAAAGAAATTGGATTAACTTTATCTATTGGCATATCTTATAATAAATTTTTAGCAAAGCTTGCTTCAGATTGGAATAAGCCTAATGGAATTAAGGAAATAACAAAGGAAATGCTTCCAGATATACTTTTACCTCTTCCTATATCAAAGATTCATGGTTTAGGGAAGGTGTCAGTAAGTAAATTAAATAACATGGGAATATATTATATAAGTGATTTATATAGAATGCCAAAGGAATTCTATACAGAATATTTAGGGAAAAGTGGCGCTGATATATATGATAGAATTCAGGGTATTGATAATAGAAAAGTTGAGATTGTTCGTGAAAGAAAGTCTGTAGGAAAAGAAAAAACTTTGAAGGTTGACACGAAAAACAAGGAAGAATTGTTACAATACATAAAAGAATTCTCTTTTGAAATAGAAGACGTTTTAAGCAGAAAAAATGTTAGTGGAAAAACTGTAACTTTAAAATTTAAAACTAAGGATTTTGAAAATCATACAAGAAGCAAAACTTTAAATAATTATATAGGAACTCATAGTGAAATTTTTAAGATTGCTAAAGAAATATTAGAAAGTGAAGAACTAAAAGAAGAGGTAAGACTAATTGGAGTTAGTATATCTTCATTTAAAGAAACAGAAGCACAACAGATGAGTTTATTTTAAAAAAGTATATCTATTTTACTATTTAAAGAATATTAATATTATATACTATAAATTTAAGGAGGAGTCTGCTTTGGAATATTTTAGTTATATGATTCAATAATAACTTCAAAGTAGGATAATATATGAAAAAAGAGTTAACTCCAAGTGAAATTATTTTTTGTGCATCAAGCACAGACACCCTTAAAAAAAGTAATATTGATAGAATACCTGAAATTACATCTACTTTAAATAAAATAAAAAAGAGCTTAAGCATTCAAAAGGACGGATACAATATATATTATGTAGATTCATTTTCAAAAGAGAAATTAGAAAATTTAGTGGAGTATGTTACGAATATATAT
>JAKBFR010000134.1 GCA_021837545.1 Bacillota bacterium
ATCTAATCCTTAAGCATATAACCATCTGCACCAATATTTATAGCTTCACTAATAGTCTTTCTATCATTTTCAACAGTTAACATTATGACTTTAATTTTATCTCCCTGGGCCTTTATATTTCTAAGAGCCTCAATACCATTCATTATTGGCATATTGCAATCTAACAAAACAACATCTAATTCATGCATATTTAAAAGTTTCAGAGCCTTCTCACCATTTTCGGCCTCAAAAGCTACCTCCATATCCTCTTCAAAACTAATAATTCTCTTTAACCCCTGCCTTATGATATCATGATCATCAGCAATTAATATTCTAATTACCTCGTCTTTCATCCTTTATCACCTCTCGATTAATAGGAAGCTTAACAGTATAAGTTGTGCCTGTTTTTTCAGAAGATTTGATGTTAATTTCCCCCTGGAGCTGATTTACTCTATCAAAAATACCAATAAGACCATAAGAAGTTCCTTTGGTTTTTACCCTCTTTAAAGTTTCTTCTACATTAAATCCAACACCATCATCAGTTATTATTAGCATTAAATATTTTGCTCCAAAATCCATCCTCACCTCTGCATTCTTTGCTTTAGAATGCTTTCTAATATTATTAAATATTTCCTGAATAATTCTATATACTGCAACCTGAATAATGGATTCTATTTCTGTTTTAATTGGCTTTAATTTTACCTTTATATTAATATTAGACTCCTCTGAAATAGAATTTACTGTTTGCTGTATAGTTTGAATTAACCCTAAATCATCTAAAGACATTGGTCTTAAATCAAAGATAATACTTCTAACTTCCTTTAAGGCTACTTTAACGCTTCCCTTTAAATCTTCCAATTCTTTAAGTCCTTCTTCAAAATCCTTTTGAAGAACCATTGTGCAAATATCCACCTTCATGACTACATTAGCCATATGTTGAGCAGGTCCATCATGAATATCCCTTGCAATTCTCTTTCTTTCACTTTCTTGAGCCTCTAAAATTTTTATACCAATAAACATTTCGGAATTTTTATCTGTACCTTCTAAAGCTGAAATAATATCTCCCTCTAAATAGCTCATAGCAATACTTATTTGATTAATTATTTTTTCCCCGTTCTCAATATTCACCATTGTTTTTTTTAGGGCTAATTCCAAACTATCTCTTTTCTCTCTCAGTAACTTTTCTTCATTTTTCTTTATATAAAATTTAACCCTTATATCCTCTGCTTTTTCGTAAGATTCTTTAATATCACTTTCAGTATATTTATTAAAATTGGCAGAGACCTGAGCCAATCTTTTTCTACTAGCCCTATCTTGCTTTTCCAGTTCATCAACCTCATCTATAACCCTAGCAACATCCGACCTAACTTTCTCAATCTCAAGCTTAAAGTTTTCCTTATCTTTTCTTATGTTGTCAACAATATTAAGTATTTCCCCTCTGCTTGAACCTATCGCTCCTATTATATTATTGATTATTTTATTGATAGCATTAACATCTAATTCCATATTCTTCATCATACCCTTAACTTTTTATTTTCTTTCATATGTCTTATGCAAAAATCAATATCGAAATAAAACTTCCTAATGATAAAAACGGACCAAATGGGATATAATCCTTAGTTCCTTTTATTTTTAATAATATTAAAACAATACTAATTATTGAAGAAATAATAAAAGCTAAAAGAAGTGCCCATAAGGTTCTATTTAGTCCTAAAAAAGCTCCAATGGCAAACATCAGTTTTATATCTCCCCCACCCATGGCATTAGGGACAAGCGCTAATAAAAATAGTATTCCTCCACCTGCTATCATTCCAAGTATTGTATCTATAAGTGAAGTCTTAGCTATAAACGAAAATATTATTCCAATAACTAAAGCTATAATAACCATGAAATTAGGTATAATTCTATGCCTAAGATCAACAAAAGAAATTATAATTAAAATTGCTGTCATGACTATTGACTTAGCTAATATAATAGTAAACCCTAATCGTAAGAATAAAATTTCAAAAGACAAGCCACAAATAATAGGTATCAAAACATTAACAGTTTTTCTTTCACTTTTAGTTATACTATAAGATATATTCTCTATTGCACCATTTAATATAATTCCTATAATTAAACCTATAATAAACATTAATATGTACATATTTTACCTCTTAAATAAAATTATCATTTACTTTATTATATACAATAGAAGAAATATTATTAGATTATTTTTTATTAAGGACTAATATATCAACTATACATACAAAATTAAAAAGCCCACCTCTTGGTAGACTTTTTAAATCACATTTTCTATTCTTCAACGCCTTTAATGTTTTATATTATTAATTGAGAAATTATAATAATCTTTCTAAAGTCTTCTGTCCCCTTCTTGCTTTAGTTGATTTGCATTTTTATAATAGTTTATTTGATTTAATAATTTTTCTTTATCTTTAGGTAAATTTCCACTTAATGAAATATAATTTGATGCATGATTACATCTAAATATTACTTGCTCTTTTACATTAATATGCTCAATTAAAAGCTTAATTTCATTTAAAATCTCTTTGTCATTTAAAAGTTCAAATTCTTTATTCAAAATTTTATTATACAAGATAGTTTCTTTCTCGACCATAAGAGTTAATACCCCTAAATAATCTGGAATCATACTACTTATTATTTCACCAGTTCTAATAGCATGACGTTTACTCTTTTCTTTTCCACCAATGCCAGCTATAACCGTTACTGATAATAATATATTTGCATCCTTAACCCTCTTTGCAGCCTTAATTAAATCTTTGCTACTTACACCTTTATTTATTTCCGCTAAAACTTCATCATCTCCACTCTCAACTCCCATATATATCATTGATAATCCGAATTCTTTAAATTCATTTAATTCTTTTGGAGTTTTAAGTAATATAGATTTAGGAGAACCATAGAGCGTAACCTTACTACATTCAGGAAACAACTTTCTTATATATGCTAATATTTCCTTTAAATCTTCTGTTTTAATAATCAGAGCATCTCCATCAGCTAAAAATATTCTTTCTACATGTCCATATATTGCCCTAAAATGATTTATATCATCTTTAATCTCTTCTAATGTTTTTATAGTAAACTTCTTAGATTTATACATATTACAAAAGGTACATTTATTGTGAGAGCATCCTAAGGTTGCTTGTATTATAAGACTATTACCTTCACTAGGTGGTCTGTATAATGGGTAATCGTACATAAAGTTTCCTCCTCTTATATTTTTGCTGCATCTTCTTTATATGCTCCTATTATAACAAAAAACTACCCAATTATATCTTTATAACTGAGTAGTTCTATTTTTTGTACATATATTCTTCGTTTAAATTCAACACCTATTTCATCATTTGTATTTTATACAATTTATATTTGCAGGTTTACCTTAACCTGCTTAGCGTAGACCTTTAATGAATGACTCTTTATCTAAGTTTTTCTTATTTTCTTAGGTTTAATATTTATAGAGCATTGCTATACTCTCAGAACCAGATCCAATTGTCCAAAATACTATATAATCGCCTCTTTTAACTTTACCTTGTTTTATAGATTCATATAATGCTATAAAAGGACTACTAGTACCAGTATAACCATACTTATCACCTATATAAATACTTTTATCTTCATCTATATTCATAAGTTCTCTTATGGTTTTTATATTTACAAGTGCAAACTGTGAAAAACAAAACATACTAACATCATTATTGGTTAATCTATTTCCTTTTATCATTCTTGTCATAATCTCAACAGCTGGATAAACACACTCTCCACCATTAAATGGCAACCAGTTCAAATAAAGTTCATCCACATCTTGTGACTTGAAAAAACTTGAAAATCCCTGACTTGGATACATAACATTGTGACTTTCTTCTGTATTTATATAATATTCTGTATCAACTACTCCACAATCCTCATCTACTTTTTCTAAAATTATTGCGCATGAAGTATGTCCATAATTACCATAACAAAGTTCATTATTAGAATCAGTTAGAGAGTGTACATCATCACACCCAACAATTAAAGCTCTTTTGGCACGTTTTGAAGATATTAAGTAATTTGATACATGTTCTAACGCAACAGTCATACCCGCACAATTAGCATTCATATCAAAGCACATTACGTTTCTTCCTAAATTTAATTCTTTATGCAACAAAATTGATGTTGGTGGTGCTATATATTCTGATAGTATAGAAGAATAAACTAACACATCTATATCACTACCCATCAAATTTTCTTTATCTAATGCAGACTTTGCGACTTTTGCAGCTAAAGATAAGGTTGTCTCCTCTTCATCAAACATAAATCTCTTATCTCTACCCATTATATCTGTTAGCAAATGTTCTACATTCTTATCTTGCTTTTCAAAATGCTTTAAATAAACATCATTTGAAACAATCTTAGAAGCATGGCAAATGTCAATACAGCTTAATTTTATTCCCATGTAAATCTCCTTCAATACTAAAAGTAACTATACTATAATCGATATTGATATTATAATTTATTAACCTAAACTACTTCTAGATTAAGACCTACATTTCTAGCTACTCTTGATAGTTGCATTTTTAAAGTAACATTGTTATCTACTTTTGCCACAACCTTTTTAAAACCAAACTCTTTATACATTTTAAAACATCCTTCTAGCATTGGTAACATTTCCGGCCTTGAGACCTTTAAATCTTTTGCATCAAAAGATAAAACAAATTCTGAAGCTTGTACCGTAGATAATGTTGCTGTAAATTCTTTAACAAAGCCGTTAGCATCGTCAGGTTCAAACATTCCTCCTATTGTTACATTTAATTGCTTATTTGTCTTGTCCAAAGACATGTCGTACTTTTTCATAATTAACATCCCAACCTTTCATTTAATTAAAATATTATTTTTAATCATCTACATTTCTTATTTTTTGAAATTAAAAGGTGCCTATTAATTAATAATAGACACCAAAATATAAGCATACATATTGATTCTTATAATTACATTTCGGTAACCTGGCAATCATAGAGAAATATTTCTCTTTAGACCCATAGCTTTGCGGCCTTATCTCTCGATAAGTGTGCTATTATCAATGTACATGATATTTACAATTTTACACCTATATTTTACAAATTTCAATATAAATACGCCATTTTTACAAATAATTTCATTCGTATACAATTTTCAACATTGCATTTAATAGCGTTTTTCCTCTACGATTTTATCACAAAAAAGGATTCTTTAAACTCCTTCTTAATAATTAAAAAATCCTCTAAATCATTCAAAAATTGGAATAACAATGCCCTATTTTCAAATTCAGTTCTATTCTTTGGCAATTCCATGTTTTTATAATCTTTTCTAAGTAAATTTAATTTATCAATAAGTTCAATACAATCATTATCTTCATGAATATTCATTGCAACCTCATTGGTAAACTCTGATAATATACTAGTTTGTTCATATTTCATATAAAATCTTGAGAAATGCCTTTGCATTCTTTTTATAGCATCTAACTGTATTGTTCTCATATCTATGTAACTTACATAATAATCATTGCTCTTAAATAAATGATTGTTATTTATTATTTGCGTCATAACTTTAGTATTCTTAATTAATTTTTCAACGTTCATAAATACTTCATGTTCATAAACTGGTACTGTTTGAGTAACTAAGCTTACTGCCATATCAGATAATATTGCTCTAAAATAGTCTTCTATCCTTGCTTTATTCTTTTCAAAATCATTTTCTAATGATGCTGTATATAAATTAAACAACATTGCAACGCCAATACCTATTGCATTTAACTTTGATTCATTTACAATCCAAGAAACATTAATATTTGTACTCATTAAAAGATGTGTTGATAATACTGCTCCAATAACCATGCCATCGCTTATTTTTAAAGCCTTAGTTGTTGGTATAAAAATAAGTAGAAATAATCCAAA
>JAKBFR010000135.1 GCA_021837545.1 Bacillota bacterium
AAGGTTTCTGTTATAAGACACATCAACCTCTTCTGTTAACAATGATTTTTTTAAATAATAGTAAGCTGAAGGATTGCTTAGCAAATTATTTATTCTAATTAACAAACACCCTTCATTTGCTCTTAATATGCTACCACTTTTTATAAATCCTATATCTGTAGAATAAACTCCATTGTGATTTTCATATTCTATATTACCTAGTAAGTTTATTAAATTAGGATCTTGTTCAAATATTACTGGTGGAATTTGATTTTTACTGTTATCTACAATTACATTTACAACATATTTATATATAATTTCATTTATTTTTTCCTCATCCTCATCATAGCTTAAAGAGTAATTTTCTATAAGTTTTTTTTCAATATCATTGCATACTATATCAAAATAATTTTGTACAGCTTCATCTTCAGTAAAGATATTTTTATATTCTTCTTTTAAATCATTCATTTCATCTTTATAATATACTTCCATTATTTGTCTAATTTTATCTAAGTCCTTTGCTTCAATATCTTTTAATTCCTCTAATATTTCTTTAGCTTTATCTTTTAAAATACCTACTGTATCTAAAATCGTTTCTTTTCTCTCTTTATCTAAGGTGTCATATTCGCTTTCAGTCATTTCTTTCCCGCTACTTAAAGGTATGAATGTAAATCCATTATTAGTGGATTTTATATCAAAGCCTTTTTCTTTTGCCATATCTATAAGTTTAGCTATTAGCTCATTTCTTTTCTTTTGAATGTTTTCCTGAATTTCTTCTTTTTCTTTATTTGTAGAATTATTATAAAATTGAAATGTGCACTCTAAATACTCATTCTGCAACTCTTCAATTGTCTCTTTTAGCTTATTGCCTCCCCCATTACTTACAAAAATGGGTTTAGGTATTTTTTCATCTTCATATAACACATAACAAATATCTTTTGGTTTGCTCCTGTTTTGGAAGTTTTTATTTACATATTTCATAATATCTTTAAGGGTTTCTTTTGAAAAATCGTCTATTAAATAAATATTAAAACCCTCTTTATCTATACTGAGGGCAGTTTTAATATTTTCTATTACATCAAAATATTGCGGCATAGTATCTAATGTTTCTCTTGCGCTTGTATCTTCAATATCGAATTCATAAATAATATCCTTTGGAGTTAATTCCCTATTCATATTCCTCCTCCTTTCAATCCTTTATTATATTAATATTCTTAAATTATGAATTTAGGAACAAATATTATCATTAAGAAATAATAATATTTTCTAAATTTATGCATATATATATTTTTTTCTCATGAAGTTTTTATTATAAATATTAAAAATAGACTTTTTTTAATACTTGAGTTAAATTCAAACATAAGATATAATGAGTTTATTGAATTTTTATATTTTTTATAATTTTTATTGTGAAGGAGTAATACTGATGGGATTTAAAGACAAATTGACTAATAGCTATACACAAGCTTATTTAAAAAGATATGGTGATAGACTTACTCAAGCACAAGGTAGGGTTCTATCAGTCAAAGTAGAAGAAAAAAGTTATCTAAAAATACTTTATAAATTAACAGTAACTATCTTAGTAAAGGCCGACGGAAGTAAATCTATTGCTAAGTGTGTGTTTAAGAAAAGACGTTGGTTCAAAAAAATCAACTTTATTTCAGTACTTCAAGGACATTCTGTTATAATTCAAGGAATGAAGGGCAAAAAAGGAAAAGAGCACAGAGAGCAAATCCAAATTGTAAACATTAGAAATATGACTACAAAGAAGGACTTGGTTCCAGTGCAAGGAAATGCACCAAAAGTGCAAAGAGTAAGATCAGATAGACGTTTTAAATAAAAAAAGCTATATGACTTTGTCATATAGCTTTTTAAATCTATAATATAAGTAAATATTTAACGGGATTTCTGTAGGAAAACGGCCTTCAGAAGTCGTTAATATTGCAGAACCATAGGTACTGAACAGTTGCGTAGGTGATAGTAGCTAAGGTGGTTATGATTTAATGCTTGTGCATTAAATATAAGTACAAACTATTTATAAAGGAAATAATACCAGAGAAAAATAAAATAATTGACCATTGACCGAAATTAAGTGGTATTGTATGAAATACTCTTTGAAATAATGGAATATACACTATGCTTATTAACATACTTACGGATATTCCTACCGCCCCAATTAGGTATAAATTTGTAAAGGGGTTAATTTCAAATAAAGAATGTTTTTCTGATCTACATTCAAACACATGTATGAGTTGAGATAAAACTAAAGTTCCGAGGGCCAAAGTTCTACATGTCTCAATATTCATACCATAATATTTACCACCTATAAATGATAATATTGTACATACACCAATGAGGCACCCTCTAATGACAATCTTTTCTGTAAGTCCTCTTGAAAATACACTTTCGTTCTTTTCTCTAGGCTTTTCAAACATAATATCACTATCAGCAGGATCAACCCCTAAAGCTATAGCAGGAAGTCCATCTGTAACTAAATTTACAAATAAAATTTGTATTGGAAGTAGTGGATTTTCTAAGTAAAATAGAGAAGCCAAAAACATGGTAAGCACTTCCCCTAAATTACAGGATAATAAGTACCTGATAAATTTCCTTATATTATCATATATTACACGACCCTCTTCCACAGCTGCAACTATAGTGGCAAAATTATCATCTAAAAGAATCATTGATGCTGCCTCTTTAGTCACATCAGTTCCGGATATTCCCATGGCTATACCAATATCCGCTTCTTTTATGGCCGGAGCATCATTTACTCCATCTCCAGTCATGGCCACAATTTGGTTTTTATGTTTAAAAGCTTTTACAATTCTTAGCTTATGTTTTGGGCTTACTCGTGCAAATATTTTAAAATTATCAATACTTTTTTCTAATTCCTTATCATTTAATCTGTCCAGTTCATCTCCAGTTATAACTTCATTAGGGTATTTGCATATATCTAATTCTTTTCCAATTGCGTAAGCTGTATTTTTGTGATCTCCTGTTATCATTATAGGTTTTATACCTGCAATCTTGCACTTTATAACTGCATCTTTTACTTCTTTTCTTGGTGGATCAATTATACCTGCAACACCTATAAAAATTAAATTAGACTCTAAATTATCATTTCTGATAATACCAGATACCTTATAGGCACAAGCAATACACCTTAAAGCCTTATAAGACATAGACTCTACAGCCCTTAATAGTTGATTTTTATAACTCGGAAGCATTGGCTGTATATTTCCCTCGACGTATATATAATTACAGTTTTCAATAACTCGTTCTGGAGCACCCTTTACATAACAAACTTCTTTATCATCTTCTTTAACAATTACAGACATAATTTTTCTCGTTGAGTTAAAGGGTATTTCATATATACGTCTAGATTTATTTAAAAATTCTTGTAATTCCTTAGTAGTCTTGAAAAGTCCTTTAATTAATGCAGTTTCTGTAGGATCCCCAAATAAGCATTTTTCCATGTTCTTCGCATTGAAATCATAATTACAATCGTTACAGTAAGTAAAAGCTTTTTTCATCACTAAATTTAATGGAATTTTGTCTTTATCAACATCGTGAACCTGTCCATCAAAATAAAATGCTTTTACTGTCATATTATTTTCAGTTAAAGTTCCTGTTTTATCTGTACATATTACTGAAGTGCAACCTAAAGTTTCAACAGCTGGTAATTTTCTAACTAATGCCTTCCTTTTAAGCATTCTAGACACTCCCAGAGCTAAAGCTACCGTAACAATAGCAGTTAACCCTTCTGGTATAGCTGCTACGGCTAAACTTACCCCCAATAAAAACATTTCATACATATCTTGTCCACGCCAAATACCCATGAAAGTTACAACGACACAAATTATTATACAAAGTGCAACCAAAATTTTTCCAAGATGCTCTAATTTTTCTTTTAATGGAGACTTCTCATTTTCAATACTATGAAGCATATTTGCTATTTTACCCATTTCTGTACTCATGCCTGTTGCTACCACTTTGGCTTTAGCTTTTCCTGTAAGCAATATTGTTCCCATATAAATGTTATCATCCTTAGAATTAGCACTCTTATTTACTCCAGCTGATTCTCCAGTGAGCAAGGATTCATCTAACATTGCATTATTGTCTTCTATCAAAATGCAGTCCGCTGGGATTCTATCCCCACTTTCCAAAATAACTAAATCACCTGGCACTAAATATATGGCATCTATTACTAATACATTCCCATTTCTAAGCACTTTGGCAGTCGGTGCTGCGAGTTGACTTAACGCCTCTAGGGAGCGCTCAGTTTTGTACTCTTGAATAAATCCTAGTATTCCATTCATTATAACTATAATAAATATAGTTATTGCATCTGCTTTCTCTCCCATTAGTCCTGAAATTAATGTTGCTGCAATTAATATCCAAGTAATAAAATCATTAAATTGCGAAAAGAATATTTGAAGTGCAGATACCTTCTTTTTATTTTCTAACTTGTTGAATCCATATTTCTTTAATCTTGTTTCAGCCTCGTCCTTTGTAAGCCCTCTTGATGAGCTTTTACTATCATAAACAGAGCTTCTTGTCTTATTTTTATCCTTTGCATTATCATTTGACACTTGTTCATTAATCACTTGCATGCCCCCTTATACTTCTCTGAGATTGATAACATTAGTTAATTGTTATCTCTCCTGCCTTAAGTTACTACATTTTTTATTCTACATTAATATATGTGATTATTTACTTACATATGAGAACAATATAATGTATTATTTTATTAAACATTGGTTTTTTCTTTACAATATGAAAATTTGAATATAAAATGATATTAACAATGAAGGCTAATGAAAAATGACAAGGAGGGGTAACAATTGAGAATTGTATCTACCCCTGAGGAATACAAGGGGGATAACAATTGAGAATTGTTATCTGCCCCAGACGCAAACTAGGAGGAACATACGTGAAAAACATTATTTATATTACTGGACATAGAAATCCAGATACAGATTCTATTTGCTCTGCTATTGCCTATGCAGAGTTTAAAAATAAAACAGGAAAAATTCCTGCAACGCCTATAAGATTAGGTGAAATTAATAGAGAAACACAATTTATTCTTAATTACTTTAATGTAGAGGAGCCTGAGCTTGTAACTACAGTTAAAACACAGATTTCTGATTTAGACATTGATATTGTAGCTCCTATTTCACCAGATATCTCTCTAAAAATGGCCTGGTCCATCATGAAAAAAAATGATATTAAGACTCTTCCTGTTATAGACGAAAATGAGCGATTAGCTGGTGTGGCTTCAGTTTCAAATCTTGCTTCAAGCTATTTAGATATTTGGGACAATTCTATTCTTGCCAAAAGCAATACAACTCTTGAAAATATTTTAGATACTCTATCAGCTAAATGTGTATACAAACCAGAAGAAACTTTTAGAATAACTGGTAAGATTATTGTAGCTGCTATGCATCCAGACAGCACAAAATCTGTAATTGAACCTGGTGATATTGCAATATGTGGAGATAGAGAAGACTCCCAGCATTTGATAATTAGTTCTAAAGCTTCTCTTGTAATAATTACAGGAAACCATTCTCCAACTGATGAAATTATTAAACTTGCAAAAACTCATAACTGTACAATTATAATAACTCCTTTTGATACTTTTACAGCCTCTAGACTAATAACTCAAAGTATTCCTATAAGTTATGTTATGACTAAAAAAAATGTTATGAGCTTTAATACAGAGGATTTTGTTGATGAAATAAAGGACATCATGCTTGAGACTAGGTATAGAAGTTATCCAGTTATTGATGAAAATAACAAAGTTATTGGAAGTGTATCCAGATATCATTTAATATCACAAAACAGAAAAAAGGTTATACTTTTAGATCATAATGAAAAAACTCAATCTGTTCTAGGTTTAGAGGAT
>JAKBFR010000136.1 GCA_021837545.1 Bacillota bacterium
TCCTGCTGGAACAATTTTAACTGATGCCGCCATAGATTTAAAACATCTCTTATCAACTACTCTTCTTACTGTATCAAAAACTATATCTCCTGCAGCTGCTACTCCACCACCAATTATTATTATTTCCGGATCAAAAATTGCTACTGCATTTGCTATTGCTATTCCTAAATAATTTAATGCATTATCAATTATATCTTTGCAAACTGGATCGCCTGCTGCTGCTTCTGTAAACACTTCATATGAAGTAACAGTTTCATATTTTCTTAATGAAGTTTCCACTTTACTAGTTAATGCTTCTTGTCCTCTTTTTGCAATTGCAGTTCCTGATGATGTTGCTTCTACACAACCAATGTTTCCACAGTTACATCTTGGGCCATCTGGTGCTACTGTCATATGTCCAATTTCTAAAGCATTTGAAGTGTGTCCTCTATATACTTTCCCATTTAAAACAGCTCCTCCACCTACTCCAGTACTTACTGTAAAGAATACTACATGTTTAGCGCCTTTTCCTGCTCCAAACATATATTCTCCAATAGCTGCAACGTTTGCATCATTATCTAAAAACACAGGTACCCCAAACTTCTTATTTAATGGTTCAACTAAATTAAAATTTTTAAACGGAAGATTTGGCGTATAGATTATTGTTCCTTTTTCTGCATCTAAAGGTCCTGGTGAACCTATTCCTATTCCCTTTATTTCTTCATAAGTAACTGAACCATCCTTAATTACTTTTTCTATAGATTCAATAATTCTATTAAGTACAGGAATTTCTCCTTCGTTAGCATTTGTTGGCACTGTTGTTTGACTTATTACCTCTCCATTTAAATTAGATAATGCAGTATTTATCTTAGTGCCTCCTAAATCTACTCCTACAACATAATTTTGCATAAAATAACTCTCCTTCATTTCAATTTATTTCCCTAATAAAAACAATTTATTCTAATAGCTATTATACTATATTATGTCATATTAATAAAACCTGTATTTTAAATATTATTTCTTGAAGATGCTTTATTTGCGCTAATGTAATAGTTGCCAAAATCATCATAATGTGTATAGTTAATAATAAACTTATTATCTTGAAGCATTGAGTTGATTACATCTATTTCTCCTTTGTTATCTTTATTAATTCTTATTACAAAATTATCATCTTTATCTATTATATTTAAATAGTCAAATATATTACTGTAATCACTTAATTCTATATTCCCACTAATATTCATACTATAATCTGACATTAATTTATCCTCCTTGCAATATATTTTTTAAAGCTTATATAATATTCCTAAAAGTAGTATGTCTTCGTATAAGTAATTTTATCCTATTCTAATTAATGTAAAATTACCCTAATTTGCTAAAATAGAGTTGCCGTTTGTTTAATCTTAAACAAGTAAATAAATAATGCAGAATGTAATTTATTTATGTATAGTAATACTATATAAATCCAGAATGTTAGCCGACAAATTTCATATCTCTCCTAGTTCCGAAATATACTCATACTTTAAAATTATATGAAACTAGAAATAAAGGTCATGCTTTTCAAATGCATGACCTTTATTTCAATGGATATATTCTATAAATTTTATTTTCTTAATTTATTCACACTTTCTATGGCTTTTACTAATTCTAATTCCGGAACTTCTTCATACCTTATAACTTCCTTTGTGAATGTTCCTCTACCTTGAGTTAATGATCGCAATTCAGTAGCATACCTTCTAACCTCTGCAAGTGGAACTTCAGCTGTAACTTTTTGTTTCTCTCCTTCTGATTCCATTCCAATTACTCTGCCTCTCTTTTTATTTATATCTGCTATTACATCTCCCATATATTCATTAGGTAGTACAACTTCTACTTTCATTATAGGCTCTAATAAGATTGGACTAGCTTGTTCAAGCCCTTTCTTATAAGCTATAGATGCAGCAACCTTGAATGCCATTTCAGATGAATCTACAGCATGATATGATCCATCATGAAGAGTTGCCCTAAGCCCTATAACTGGGCATCCAGCTAAAACTCCATGTGATATGCAATCTCTTAATCCTTTTTCTACGGCTGGTATGAAGTTTCTTGGAACCGCACCACCAACAACATCGTCTATAAACTCTAAATCTTCTACGTCATCACCTCTATGTTCAAACTTAATAACAACATCTCCATATTGACCATGTCCACCAGACTGTTTTTTGTGTTTTCCTTGTACATCTGCAAAGCCTTTTATAGCTTCTTTATAAGGAATTTTAGGCAAATCTAATACTACGTCCACACCAAATTTGCTTTTTATTTTACTTGCAATTATGTTAATATGAGTTTCACCTAATCCAGAAATAATAATTTCTGCATTTTCTATATCTCTAGATATTTCAAAAACTGGATCCTCTTCTTTTAACTTATTTAATGCTTGAGATATCTTTTCTTCATCCCCCTTAGCTTGCGGTATTACAGCCATAGAGCAAACTGCTTTTGGGAAGTTCATCTTATCATACATAATTTTAAAATTCGGACTAGCTAATGTGTCTCCTGTACTTGTATATTGTAATTTAGAAATTGCACCTATATCCCCTGCAATAATACTTTTAGCTGGTATTTGCGTTTTGCCTCTAATAAAACAAATATGAGAAAGTTTTTCATTCTTATCCTTATTAACATTTAATACTGTCATATCTTCCTTTGCTTCTCCTGTTATAACCCTAAAGAATGATATTTTACCTACAAATGGATCTGCAATAGTTTTAAATATCAATGCTGAAAAAGGTTTGTCTTGATCAAGATTTATGAAAATCTCTTCACCTTTTACAATATCTAAAGCTTTTTGTGGAATTGCATATTCTGGTGAGGGAAAGCATTCTACTATATCATCAATTAAAGAATCCATTCCTATGATTTTGGTTGCACTTCCACACATAACAGGTGCAATATCTCCGCTAGCGCATCCACTTATTAATCCTTTATATATTTCTTCGTCACTTAATTCACCTTCATTAAAGTATTTATCAAGTAAAGTTTCATCTGTTTCAGCTACAGCTTCCATAATCATTCTTTTACATTTTTCAACTTCATCCATCAATTCTTCAGGTATATCTAATATCTCTATTTTCTTTGTTTTCATATCATATATTCTAGCTTGCTTAGATATAATATTTATTACTCCCTTAAAATTATCTTCTTCTCCTATTGGATATTGAATAGGAACTACACTTATTCCAAATTTTTCTTTAAGAGAAGCTAATACCTTATCAAAACTTGCATTTTCTCTATCTAATTTATTTATAAAAATTGTTCTAGGCAATTTAATTTTATTACAATATTCCCATGCTCTTTCAGTTCCAGCCTTTATTCCTGAAACTCCACTAACAACTATCATACCTACATCTACAGCTCTCATTCCTTCAATACATTCACCTTGAAAATCAGCGTAGCCTGGAATATCTATAATATTTATTTTAACATGATCTAATTCAATTGGAGCTACTGAAAGCGAAATAGAAAATTGTTTTTTCTTTTCTTCTGTATCAAAATCTAAAACAGTAGTGCCATCATCAATCTTTCCTAATCTATCTGTTATTTTTGAATAATATAAAATACTTTCTGCCAAAGATGTTTTTCCTGTTCCATTATGTCCCATTAATCCTACATTTCTTAAATTTTTAATACTATAATCTTTCATGAACTCTGCCAAACCCTTAAGTCACCTTAGAAGCTGGCTTTCACCTGCCTTTCACCTTATAATACTATGTTTTATTAATAATTCTATTTATTTTTTTAAAATCCTCCTAATTTTCTTAATTTTCTGAAAATTCTTATTGAAAATTTGTTCATTCTCAAATTTTCTAATTACTACTTAAATTTTGCTGTAGTAGTAATAAAAAACTATTCTCATTTTACCTGTTGGCTTTTATCATTTTAAAGCGTTGAATTTAAATTACCGAGGGACAAATTTATGACTATTGCTGGTTCTATCTTATGATATTTAATTATTATTACTTCAATCATCAATGCATTTGTAGAAGCCATATTTAAAACTCAATATTTAACTATAATCTATAATATAATATATATTCCTGCCTTAATAATAATATTAAAATCTTTAACTATAAAAGATAATATTAAATTTATTTTAGTTTTCTTAGTAACTTTTTTATGGCAATTATTTAGTTTGTTTCAATAGTTTGCATAGTTAATCAATGTTGATAGCTAAATTACCTAAAGAGTTCTATGTGTTGAGAAATCCATTTATATAGCTTGATTCAGTTCAACTTTCACCGCCATATCTACTAATTTTATCCAGTTTTTTCCTGACATTCACTCAAACTTTTGACTAGTATTAGCAGGTTATAATTCGAGAGAAAACGAAAAAAGCTAATCGAGGTGTGAAGCCGATTAGCTTTTGGATCATAACTTTATTCTAATTCTATCATGTGTTTATTTTAAAAAGCAAAAATTTTTTTAATGTTTGACAAATAATTGATGTATCTCATCAGTGCAAGCATAAAGAAATACGAATACTATTATTAAAATAACAACTTGCTTCATATTAAAATATAACTTTAACACATTTGAGGGTATAAGTTTAAATATCCCCCCTAAAGCTAAGTTTCACTCTATTCTGACATATATCTATTTATATATGCAAGGGATTCTTCTAATAATTCTTGACCCTTCTCTAATCCATCAACTTTTATCTCCAAATTACAAATTCTTTGATCAATTTTATACATAATCTGTTTAATATCCTGCATCAGTTTTGCTTCATATGTTACTTGTATACCCTCATCATCAATAAATATTTTTTCTGGAGGATATCCACATTTAGTGCATTTTGCATATATACCTTGTTTTTCTAAATTGTTAAATACTTTAAATGTATCATTATTACACTTTTTACAGCTTGATAACATCACAAATTCATAATAACTTACATCATAATAATAAGTACTTCCACAATCCTTACATTGTAATTTCAACTGGTTATCTTCTGTTACTATATGAAATTCATTACCGCTACATCCATCTTTTTTGCAGACAACAGTTTGTACCATAATCCTACCTCTCATAATATAATTTTTTTGTTTATATACCTAACTATAAGTCAAATATCAAAATTACATTTTTACATATATTTTACATTTAAATTATATATTATAATTTCTCTATTGTACACTTTAATAGTTAGTATTTTTAATTCATTTTATGAGTTAGTTCTACATTTTATACATTGAGATAACTCAAACTTAATTGCAAGCTTAGGATTGCTGCATTTCAGATATAACTGAAAAATAAATTTAAGCATAATTTCTTAACAAATTTTACTTAACTCTTATAATTTATTAAATAGCAAAAAAACTATGAATTACAATTCATAGTTTTTAATGGTGGAGATTAAGGGATTCGAACCCTTGACCCCCTGCGTGCAAGGCAGGTGCTCTCCCAACTGAGCTAAACCCCCATGGTGGACCTTCAGGGACTCGAACCCTAGACCTACCGGTTATGAGCCGGTTGCTCTAACCAACTGAGCTAAAGATCCGTTAGCTAATAATCTTTAACTAAAAAATCTTGTATTCTACAAGAATACCTCGCAACGTCCTACTCTGCCACACAGTCACCCGTGCAGTACCATCGGCGCTATAGACCTTAACTGTCCTGTTCGGAATGGGAAGGAGTGTTACCTCTATGCCATCATCACGAGATTTTTTGAAAGAATATTCTTTCAAAATTGCATATAGTTATTAATGTATTTTTTACAACTTGATTATATATTGGTCAAGCCCTCGACCTATTAGTATCAGTCAGCTAAATATGTTACCATACTTACACCTCTGACCTATCAACCTTGTAGTCTTCAAGGGGTCTTACTAGCTTACGCTATGGGAAATCTAA
>JAKBFR010000137.1 GCA_021837545.1 Bacillota bacterium
TTAAAAAGGCTTGGCGAATATCTTGGAATAAAAAGAGAAGAAATAATTGCTTGTGGAGATGCTGGCAATGATCTGTCAATGGTTAAGTATGCAGGACTTGGAGTAGCTATGGGAAATGCAACTTCAGAAGTTAAAGAAGTTGCTGATTTTATAACTGCATCAAATGATGAAGATGGAATAGCAAATGTCATAGAAAAATTTGTTTTAAATTAGTCTGTATAAAAAATTATTACATATTTAAATAATATAGTTTTAGTTAAGTAATGATAATAGGAGGACTAGCGATGAGATTGATTTCAATTGAGAGTGTAAAACCTAATACTGTATTAGGTAAAACTTTATTTGATATGTAAAGGGCATGAATATAGATACTCACTGTTTAAATTGCACTTGTACTATAAAAATATACTAAATTAGAAATAAGGAGCATGTTTTGTGAAGTCCTTAGAAAGGGTCACAAAATCACGCTCCTTATTTCTACAATTGGATATACGCATAAGTTTGGTATATAGATTATTCAAATATATCTATAAATTTAAAGTTAACAACATCAAATAAACCTTTATCTGTAATTTTTAAATCTGGGATTACTGGCAGGGATAAAAATGAAAGTGTTAAAAATGGATTAAAGTTAATATTTGGAGCTATTATCTTAATAGCAGAATGAAGGTTTTCTAAATCAGATTCAATTTCAGTATATTTTCTATTGGTCATAAGACCAGCAATTTCAAGTGTAATATGTGCGAGAACAGTCTCATCTTTAACAACTATTATACCACCGTGCATTTTTTCTAATTCTTTAGCTGCAAATAACATATCCTTATCATTTGTTCCTGCGAGTATTAGATTGTGGGAATCGTGAGCAATGGTAGTTCCAATTGCACCTTCTTTAATTCCGAGGCCATTTAAAATTCCAAGACCTATATTACCAGAGGCCTTGTGTCTTTCTATAACAGAAATTTTTATTAAGTCATCTTCTGGTGAAAATTTAAAAATTTCACAGTTATCATATTTCATTGAAGCAATATCAGAAATATTAAACTTTAAGTGAATGCTTTCTAGTTTGTTTGGAATTATTGAAATTACATTTAATTTGTTGGATTTTTCATTTGGAATGTTAATTTTAAAGCTATCCTCATTTAATATTGGCAGATTTACAGAGTTATTACATGTATATTTCATGCGTGACTGTTGTATTAAATCATCATTACAATTGATAATCTCACCGTTATTGACAACCAGTATTCCTTCTTTATAAACCTTAGATATTTTAAACTCTTTTAAATTATCTAATAAAACAAAATCAGCAATATAGCCTGGAGCAATTGCACCTTTGTTATTTAATTTGTAGAGATTAGATGGATTAATAGTTGCCATTTGGATAGCTGTTTCAGGCTTTAAACCAACCTTTATAGCATAAGCAATTGAACTATTAATTGAACCGTTATTTGCAATATCATCTATATGTTTATCATCAGTACAAAGACAAAATCTATTGCTATTGCTTTCGTTAACTGCTGGTAATAATTCTTTCAAATTCTTAGCAACGCTACCTTCTCTAATTAAGACGTACATGCCGCGTCTAACCTTTTCAAGAGCTTCTTCTGCATTGTTACATTCATGATCGGTTAAGATGTTAGCACTTCTATATGTATTTGTCATCATAGGTGTCAAACCTGCTCCATGTCCATCAATAACTTTATTATTAGTAATAGCATCATAAATTTTATCAATCATATTTTCTTCACAATTTGACACTGCCGGGTAGTCCATGACTTCAGCTAAACCTAAAATTTTATCATTGTTGTAAAATTTGTTTAAATCTGCAGCAAGCAAAGTTGCACCGGAACTTTCAAAATTAGTACCTGGAACACAAGATGGGAGCATGAAGTAGATATCAAAGGGAATTCCTTTTGATGCATCAAGCATAAAACTTAGGCCATCAGGCCCCATTACATTTGATATTTCATGTGGATCTGCAATAACAGATGTGATGCCATTTAATAAGGCAACTTTATAGTATTCAGTAGGAGTGACTAGACTTGATTCAATATGACAATGAGAGTCAATAAGACCAGGACAAATATATTTGTTTGTACCATCTATAATTTCATCACCGTCATAATCGCCAATGCCTACAATATATCCATCTTTAATACCAACGGTATCCACGAATCTATCTTTATTAAAAACATCAATTATAGTTACATTTTTAATCACTAAATCACATTTTATACTTCTGTTAGAAGCTTTAATATGATTTACTAGTGTTTGTTTATTCAAAATAATTCACTCCTTTTATAAGCTCTAATTATTATATTTCTTATCTCCATCAAAATATATTTTCTAATTATAGTTAAGTTTAGTAACATTGTCAAAGTGAAAAAAGGATTACATAAAATAAATATAATTTATATATATAGCTAAATACTATTGTATATGTTAAAAAGTATTTGAATATATTTGATAAGTTTATTAAAATAGAGAAATGAACTTATTTTTATATTTCCTATGGGGAAAATATGATTTTATCTGATAGCTAGCATCCGTAACACTCCCACTTCTTGAAGTGGGAGATAACGGCTGCACGCTCCTAGATAAGTTCAACTAAGATCCAGAGGGGGATTAACCCCACCTGAATCAAGTTTCACTTGATAAGTTGATTTTTAAGAGGAAACTTTGAATTAGATTTTTTTATATATTTATTTAACAATCTATATAAGATTTACTTGGAAAAAGTAACTTCTATGATAAACTTAAGTAAGAGTCCAAAAGTGAGAATCGAAATTTTATATTTCGTTCTTCGAACTTTCTCTGCGAGCATCTTGATTTGGTTACTCGAACTTACTCAGTGAACGAATGTGAGTCGAGTTTCCATTAGAAAGTACAAAAGTGTGTGAGGTGACAATTGATGATAGGCTTAATAGGTATTAGAAAAAATGCGACACTAGAAATTAGAGAGAAGTTTATAATAAAACCTAAAAAACATAAAGAATATATGCAAGAGTTACTTAAGGAAATGAAGGAAGTAGTTCTTTTAGCTACTTGCAATAGAACAGAAATTTATTTTAATGCTTCTTTTGATGAGGAAGAATTATTAAAAAAGATTTTTAAGATTTTTAGTTGGGACTATGAATATAAACAATATATTTTTATAACTACGAGCAAAGATGTTTATAGACACTTGTTTGAAGTTTGTTGTGGATTTCATTCTAAAATATTGGGAGAGGATCAAATTTTAGGGCAGGTTAAAGATGCTTATGAAGAAGCTTTAAATATAGAAGCAGTGACCTTAGAATTACATAGATTATTTCAAGAGGCTATAACTTGTGGAAAAAGATTTAGAAAAGAATCAAAGTTATTTGAGATTCCAGTATCATCAGCTTCCATAGTAGTAAATGAAGCTGTTAGTCATGGATGTACTAAATTTATGATTTTTGGATATGGAGAAGTTGGACAGCTTACTCTGAAATATTTGCTTTCTCATGGTTCAAAGCTTGTTTATTTGGTTGTTAGAAATAATAAAATTAAAGATGAAATATATGATGAGAGAGTTAATGTAATTGGGTTTGAAGAAAAAAATAAATTTATAGACGAAGTTGAATGTCTTATAGGTTGTACATCAGCACCTCATCCAGTGGTTAAAAAAGAAGATATTAATGAAGAAGGAAATAAACTTATAATATATGATTTATCAGTTCCAAGAGATGTGGAAAAAGAAGTTGCTTTGTTAGATAGAACGGAAGTATATAATATTGATACTATAAGTTACATAAATGATAAAAATAAAAAATTGCGAAAAGAAAAGATGGAAGAACATAAGGACATTATGGCTAAGTATCTAAAAGAATATGAAGATTGGCTTAAGCTAAGAAGTATTTCACCTAAAGTTAAAAGATTAAAAGCTTTTGGAAATGAAATTTCAGAAAAAAGAATTCAAACTTTTGCACATAAAAGTGATAATGAAAAGGACATTAATTTGGCTAATAAGTTAATTAAAAGTACATCGGATTTTTATATAAATAGAGCCATTGAAGTTATGAAAGAAGAAACCTTAAAAGGATGTGGTGAAGAATGTATGAAGATAATAGAAAGGATATTTGCAATGAAGAAATAGATTATTCTTATATTTCATTAATATCTAGTAAACTTAAAGTTGGAATAATTGGTGGCGGCAGGGCTGGTGCAATAAAAACTAAGCATTTTGTAAATAATAAATGCTATGTTGAGGTATTATCACATACTTTTAGTGACGAAATAATTGAAATTTCAAAAGATTCAATGGGAAGACTTAAACTTATATATGATGAATTTAGTTATGAATTTTTAAAAGATAAACATCTTATAATTATTGCATTAGATGATGAAACCTTAAAAAATAAAATAAAAAAATATTGTGATGAAAATTATAAAATATATATAGATTCATCGCACTTCACTAATGGAATGGGAGTTGTTCCAATTCAAAGAAATACAGAAAATATAACTTTTGCACTAAATACTAGGTATGGTAATCCGAGAGGTGCAGTTTTAGTTTCTAATAAAGTAAAAAATCTTTTAGAAGAATATGATGATTTTATTGGATTTATAGGAAAGATAAGAAATAAGGCAAAAGAATTTCCAGAATATAAGAATGAGATACTTAGATTTATTGGGAATGACGATTTTAAAAAGTTTTTTGATGAAGGTAAATGTGAAAGTGTATTAAGAATTAATTTTCCTAAAGAAATTGTAGATTGTTTAATTAAAGCACATTCAAAAAAATAATAGACTAGATATACTATTATCTTTGGTTTGTTATTGTACTTTAGGTATATAAATTTAAAATATAGTTTTAAATAAAAAGAGTATGGAGGAAGATTAGTTTATGAATAAGTTAATCATAGCAACAAGAAAAAGTAAATTAGCTCAAACACAAACAGAAATAATAATGAAAAGTTTAAAAGATAAATTTAATATAGATAGTAAAAAATTGCTTATAGTTACAGAAGGGGATAGAAATCTAGATGTTTCTTTAGCTAAAATTGGAGGAAAAGGACTATTTGTTAAAGACATAGAACTTGCACTTTTAGATAAAAGAGCAGATGGAGCAGTTCACAGTATGAAGGATGTTCCTTATGAGTTAGGGGAGGAATTTGAAATTGCTGCTATAACTGAAAGAGAAGATATACGAGATGTTCTAATTTCAAAAGACAATATACCTTTTAAAGATCTACGATGCGGGGCAATAATTGGAACAAGTAGCATAAGACGAGCATGTGAGCTTAAATTACTTAGAAATGATTTAGAAATAGTTTCAATAAGAGGAAATGTCCAAACTAGATTAGAAAAAATGAAAGAACAGAATTTAGATGGGATTATATTAGCTGCTGCAGGTTTAAAAAGATTAAATGAGGAAAATTTAATAACTGAATACTTTGACCCAAAAGAATTTTTACCAGCAGTTGCTCAAGGGGCACTTGGTATTGAATGCTTAAAGATAAGTGAGGCTAAAAAGTATTTTGAAAAGTTAGAAGATTTAAATGCAAAATTAACAGTTGAAGCTGAAAGAAGTTTTATGAAAATGTTAAATGGTGATTGCCATAGTTTAATCGGAGCATATTCAGAAATTCAAGGAAATGATTTATATATGATTGGAATATATGATGTGGGTGGGAAAATAGTTAAGAAGGATATTTTAGGGAGCAAAGATGAACATATTGAGATTGGAAGAAGATTGGCGTTGAAGATATTAAATCAATGATCATTTATCAATTGTCAATTTTCAATGATTAGCTTAATCCACATTAACAATTGGTAATTGAGCATTGATTTTTAGGAGGAGT
>JAKBFR010000138.1 GCA_021837545.1 Bacillota bacterium
GATCTAATTTTTCTAAAAATTCCTTAGTTTCTTCAATAATTGTTAAATCTGCCGTTAAAGAAGTATCATAAATATCATCGAATCCTAATCTTCTCATAGCTGCAACAATTTTACCCATTACATTTTCGCCTGGTTTCATACCAAATTCTTCACCCAAAGCTACACGTACTGCTGGTGCAACTTGTGCTACAACTCTTTGTTTTGGATTATACAATGCTTTCCAAATATTCTTGAGATCACTTTTTACGATTATAGCACCTGTAGGACATACAGTTGCACATTGTCCGCAGTTTACACAATCTGTTTCTCCTAAAGATTTTCCAAATGCAGGACTTACAATCATATTAGCACCTCTGTGCGCAAAATCGATTGCTCCTACATTTTGTACTTCATTGCACATTCTTACGCAATCACCACATAAAATACATTTACTAGGATCACGAACAATTGATTTAGATGATGTATCTATACTTACTTTACTACTTGTGTTTTTAAATCGTATATCTTTTAAGCCAAATCGCAATGCTAATTTTTGAAGTGTACATTTACCATTCTTCTCACATATTGTACAATCTCTGCAATGAGCTGCTAGCAACAATTCTAAAATCATCTTACGATGTTGATGAAGTTTTGGTGTATTTGTCTTAATTGACATCTTATCTCTAGGTGGTGTAGAGCAAGAAGATATAATACCTCCCCTTTCATCCTCTACAACGCACATTCTACAAGCGCCATAAATGGATAAATCTGAATAATAACAAAAAGTAGGTAAGTCTATACCAGCTTTTCTTACTAAATCTAAAATATTTTTTTCATTATCAAATTCTACCCTGTTGTCATCGATTATCATATATTTTGACATAGTTCTATATCACCCTTTCAGTATTTCATAATATTTTTTCTTAGTTAAACTAGTTCAATTGCCTTAAATGCACAACCATCCATACAAGCACCACATTTAATACATTTTGATTTATCAATTGTATAAGGTTTCTTTATTTCTCCTGAAATAGCTTGTACTGGGCACATTCTAGCGCATTTTGAACAACCTTTGCACTTATCTTTGTCGATTTCATAAGACATTAATGCCTTACATGCACCAGCTGGACATTTTTTATCTACAACATGGGCGATATATTCATCTCTAAAATATTTTAAAGTACTTATAACTGGGAATGCAGCAGTTTTTCCAAGTCCACAAAGAGCAGTCGCAGAAATTGTTTCGGACAACTCTTCTAACATATCTATATGTTCTAATGTTCCTCTACCTTCTACTATGTCATTGAGCAATTCTAACATTCGCTTTGTACCTTCTCTACATGGTATGCATTTACCACAAGATTCATTTTGAGTAAAATTCATAAAGAAACGTGCCATTTCCACCATGCAGTTTTTGTCATTCATAACAACTAAACCACCACTACCAATCATAGCACCAACCTTCTTTAAAGAGTCAAAGTCCATAGTCAAATCTAGATGACCTTCATGAAGACAAAGACATCCTCCAGATGGTCCACCAATTTGAACTGCTTTGAAGTTTCCGTCTTTAATTCCGCCACCAATATCAAAAATTACCTTTCTTAATGATGTTCCCATAGGTACTTCTATAAGTCCTGTATTATTTACATTACCAGTAAGTGCAAATGCCTTAGTTCCATAGTTTTTTTCTGTTCCCATAGTCTTATACCAATCTGCACCTTTATTAATAATAGGTGGAACATTACAAAATGTTTCAACATTATTTAATACTGTTGGTTTACCAAACAAACCTTTTTCTACGGTTCTTGGTGGTTTAACCCTAGGCATACCACGATTTCCTTCTATAGATGCTGTTAATGCACTACCTTCTCCACAGACAAAAGCTCCTGCACCTTGACTTATATGAAGTTCAAAATCAAAACCTGAATTTAATATATTTTCCCCTAAAAGTCCATTCTCCATAGCTTGTTCTATAGCTATTCTTAACCTTTCAACTGCTAATGGATATTCTGCACGAACATAGATATATCCATGATGTGCCTTAGTCGCAATACCTGCAATAATCATACCTTCAATTACTCTATGTGGATCTCCCTCCATCATACTTCTATCCATAAATGCACCCGGATCTCCCTCGTCACCGTTACATATTATATATTTTTCAGATTCTGCTTGTTTTAATACTTGTGCCCATTTTGTTCCCGTGTGGAAGCCTCCGCCACCTCTTCCTCTTAAATATGCTTCTGATATTTCATTTACAATATCTTCAGATGTCATATCAAAAAGTGCCTTAGCAACAGCATTGTAACCATCTTTAGCTAAGTATTCTTCAATAGATTCTGCATTAATTTGACCACAATGTTCTAAAGCTACACGTGTTTGTTTTTCGTAAAATGGAATTTCTTCTTGTTTGCTATAACTTTGATTTTCATCTTTATAAATCAAACGCTCTACTACTTCATCTGCAATGATACTTTTTTCAACAATTTCTTCACAATCAGTCACCTTAACTTTTATATATAACCAACCCATAGGATCAATTCTTAGTAAAGGACCCATTTCGCAAAAACCATGACATCCACTCTTCTTAAGTCCAATAGTTTGATCATGTGGTTCTTCTTGTAGTACTACTGTAAGTTTAAGTCCTCTTTCTTCTATTATTTCTTGGAGTCTTTTATAAATATCTAAAGAGCCACCGGCTACACATCCAGTTCCTGCACATACTAATATTTGCTTATATTGACTACCTAAAGATGCTTTATTTCGTGCTTTCACTGAATTAAGTTCGTCTCTTGTGTTAATTCTCATTAGCTATCTCCTCCTTTAACTGATTAATTAAATCTTTTGCTTTCGCTGGTGTCATTGCTGGATATACTTTATCATTTACGGTACAAACTGGAGCTAGCCCACATGCACCTAAACAAGATACTGTTTCTACTGTGAAAATCATATCATCAGTTGTAACTTTAGTTTCAGAAAGTCCTAGTTTGTTCCTGAATTCATCTAAAATAGGAATTGACTTTCTTACATGGCAGGCAGTTCCATCACAAATTTTTATCACATATTTTCCTTTTGGTTCTAATGAAAAATTTTCATAAAAAGTAGCTATACCATATACTTTAGCTTCACTAATATTAAGTTTATTGGCAATATAAGATAGTACATTTTGTGGCAAATACCTATATTCTTTTTGAACCTCCTGCATAATAGTAATAATTAATGTCTTGTTGTAATCATATGAAACTAAAATATTGTCTAATTTTTTTATTTCATCTTGATTTAGCATGATTATTCACCTTCCTATATTACATAATTATTTTCCTTACCCTTATATATCAAGACTCTCACGAGCCAAGATTTCTACATAACTTAAATTTTGTTGTATAATTTTAGCTTGTTTAGAGATTATGCTAACGTTTTCTCAAATCCTATAATATTCAAATAGCAACTATCATTCAAATATGTTTGGGCTATGCTAACGTTTTCTTAAATGTGTTGCCAGATCTGTATTGGTAAACTTTGTTAATTATTATACATAAAATTAATACTTGCTTCTTGTTTTTAACGTTTATTGAAATAATAAATATATGCAATCAAAGACCTACTCATCTCTCAAATTATGCCGTATCAATTAATCGAGTTTCAATAATGCTAACGTTTTCTCATCTGTGTTACTCGTATAATCATTACTTACTTGTTAATTATTCTACAAAAAATCGATTTATCCTTTTTATTTTTTTACTTTTATTAAAATAATAAATATATTTGCAAGATAGCCGTAAAATACTTTAAGCCACCACTCTTCTAAATTCCAACATTAGTGGTTCTTTATCTGTTCATCCTATTTTAATATAATATAAATAGTAACAATCCTATTTATAAAAAAATATATATGATAATATTAAATGTATGAATATAACGTTTGAATATTGTTGAAAATATTATTACAACATACATTTTAGTTTAAATAAAATACTTGTGAGGCGGAGACAAATGGAAAAAATACTTAGACCTGTATGGGCAGAAATAGATTTAGATGCAATAGCTTATAATATGAAAAATATTAAAAACTTAGCTAAAGATAAAGAAATAATTGCAGTTGTGAAGGCTGCTTGCTATGGTCATGGAGATTTAGATGTAGTACCAACATTACTTGAAAATGGTGCATCGAGACTTGCTGTGGCAGTTTTAACTGAAGGAATTGAGCTTAGAAATAACAATATTAAAGCTCCTATGATGATTCTTGGATATACTCCACTATATTTAGGTGAAGATTTAATAAAATATGATTTAGAGCAAACTGTTTATGATTTAGAATATGCAAAAGAATTATCAGAAATAGCTTTGAAACTTAATAAAAAAGCTAAAATTCATATTGCTATAGATACTGGAATGGGGAGAATAGGCTTTCTTCCAAATGAAAAAGCTGTTCAAGATGTTTCTGAAATATGTTCTTTAAAGGGATTAGAAGTACTTGGAATCTTTACTCACTTTTCAACATCTGATGAAGAAGATAAAAAATATACGTATGAACAATTCAAAAAGTTTACAGATTTTACTGCTAAACTTTCAGATATTGGGATAGAAATTCCTTTAAAACATGCATCAAATAGTGGTGC
The DNA here is from genome assembly GCA_021837545.1 of Bacillota bacterium. The sequence continues at coordinate 4,599 of JAKBFR010000138.1, forward strand.
AATTATGGACATGCCAGAAACCTATTTAGATGCAGTTCGAGCAGGAATTATACTTTATGGATATTATCCGTCAAATGAAGTTAATAAAAACAATCTTTCTATAAAACCAGCCTTAACATTAAAAGCAATCATAACACGTGTTCAAGAAATGGATAAGAATATGTATATAAGCTATGGAAAAACCTTCAAAACTGAGAGAAAAAGCTTAATAGCAACCCTTCCAATAGGTTATGCAGATGGCTATTCTAGATTATTGGCTAAAGATGCTAAAGTAATTATAAATGGAAAATTTGCTCCTGTTGTCGGAAGAATTTGCATGGACCAATGCATGATAGATGTGACAGACATCGAAAACGTTAAAGTTGGAGATGAAGTTATACTACTTGGTGAACAAGGAAATTTAAAATTTAATGCTGATGATATTGCAGAAATTATGGGAACAATTAATTATGAAATACTTTGTATGATTAAATATAGAATACCTAGAGTTTATATTAAAGATGGGGAAGTTTTTAACGTACGAAATTATCTTTAGGAATTGAATAGTTGTAATAACATAAATAAATAGCACTCAATCTTATATTGATTGAATGCTATTAAAACTTTTTATGATCTTTAAACTTCATATTTTCTATTAAGACATTCTTACAAACACAACTTTTAAATAATTCCCTTCTGGGAATTTATCAGTAACAACAAAATCTTCTGGAAGAGTATGTTCTTCTAAAATTTCATAATTCTTATTACATTCTTTAAATGCCTCATCTATAAACTTTTTAAATTTAATCATATTAAAAGTAGAACAATTTGTAGACGCTATAATTACACCTTCGTCTTCTGTTATCTCTATGGCTGATTTAACCAAATCTTTATAATCCTTTGATGCACTAAATCTATTATCTTTAGATGTTGCAAAACTTGGTGGATCAAGAATAACCACATCAAATTTTAATTCTTCTTTCTTCGCACGTTTGAAATAAAGGAAAATATCTTCGACGATTATATCATGCTTTGTTGCATTAATGTTATTTATAGTAAAGTTTTCAGTTGTTTTTTCTAAACTTCTGCTTGCTAAATCAACACTAGTAGTAATAGCACCACCTTTTGCTGCTGCCATAGAAAAAGCTCCTGTATATGAAAAAGTATTTAGCACTCTTTTATTATTAGAATACTTATCTTTAATAGATTTTCTTACTTCTTTTTGATCTAAAAAC